>DATCJM010000184.1:0-3887 GCA_036562805.1 Sphingomicrobium sp. | reverse complement strand
ACTCGCAGACCCTATTCACGACCGATCCGAACCTTGGCGACGTGATCATCAACGGCTTCGCCGACCGCGCGCGGCTCACCAGTCTGGCCTCGGGCGTGCAGGCCGACGGCAGCCGTCAATTCGGGAGCGACCACACGGTGCGCTTCGGGCTCTTCTTCCAGAACGAGCACACTACGTCGAACGTCCTCTCGACGGTCCTACCGTCAAACGATTGCGACAGCGACGTCAATTGCATCATCACGCCCACGAGCGATGTCCCATTCACGATCCTGGACAGTCATCGAAAGACCGGACGCCTGTACGGCGCCTATCTCCAGGACGAATGGAAGATCACGCCGAAGTTGACGCTCAATTATGGCGCGCGCTTCGACATCGTGAACGCTTTCACCAAGGAATCACAGCTCAGTCCGCGCGCAAACCTGGTGTGGAACGCGAGCCGGCTTACGACGGTCCACATCGGCTATGCGCGCAACTTCACGCCGCCGCCGCAGGAGCTGATCGCACCAAGCGACGTCGCACTGTTCGACAACACCACGAAGCAGTCGCTGATCCGCTCCGGCGATCCGGTCAAAGCCGAGCGCGAGCATTATTTCGACGCCGGGGTCGAGCAGCGCTTCAACGGCGGGTTCAAGCTCGCCGTCGACGCTTACTACAAGAAGAAGCGCAACCTGCTCGACGAGGGCCAGTTCGGCTCGGCGCTGATCCTGTCGCCGTTCAATTACGCGCAGGGTTATGCCTGGGGCGTCGAGCTCAGCGGCAACTACACCCATGGGCCGCTCGACCTTTATGCAAACGTCGCGCGCGGTCAGGAGAAAGGCAAGGACATCGTCTCCTCGCAATTCTTCTTCGCGCCCGACGAGCTCGCCTACATCCGGGACCACTTCATCTTCACCGACCATTCGCAGAAGATTTCGGCGTCGGGCGGTGCCAGCTACACGATCCATGACCGTCTCGGCACGCTCGTTCCTACAGCGGACTTCGTCTACGGTTCCGGCCTGAGGACAGATGATCCCAACGGCATCGTCCCGAACGGCGGCGAGCTACCAGGCTATTGGGTGTTCAACGCCGGCATTGCGCAGAACTTCAGCGGACCGGGCGCACTCAAGGGCGTCAGCATCCGTGCCGACGTGCTGAATCTCTTTGACAGGAAGTACCAGCTCCGCAGCGGGACCGGCGTCGGCGTGGGCGCGCCGCAATGGGGCGAGCGCCGCGGCTTCTTTGTCGGGGTCACCAAGAAATTTTGACCAGGTGATCGAAGGGGGCTTCGATGGCTGCGCCCAACTCGCGAAAGCACTGGACGGCAGAAGATGATGAAGAGCTCCGCGCTCGCATCCGGCGCAACGAACGGCAGTGGAAGATCGCCCAAGCTTTGGGGCGGACCTTCACGGCCGTGGGATCGCGCGCACAGCACCTGGGCCTGAGGGTGCCCGCACCGCTCCGACCTCGGCATGGCGAGTAGCGGCTCAGCCTAATGTCCGAAATGGGTCGGAAGCTGCAATAGCCGCACAATGATGCAAAAGAGGCCCGGCGATTGACTCGCCGAGCCTCGATTTCACGAAGGCCCGCTTACTGACCGCGTTCGCCACGCTCGACCGGCGCCGGCGGGGGCGGCGGAGGAGGCGGCGGCGGCGGCGGAGGCGGCGGTGCTGCCACGACCGGAGGCGGCGGAGGCGGCGGCGGCGGCGGAGGCGGCGGAGCCGCGTGACCGCCCAGCGGAAGCACAAACTTGAAGTTCCCGCTGTGGCTGGTGATCCCGCCACCGAACTCGCCCTCGTATCCGATCCGGACGTCGACCGGGCCCATCTTGCCGCCGACGCTGATGCCGGCGAGGAAGTTGCCCCGCTTCTGCGCCGCCGAGACCACGTCGAAGTTGTTCTCCGGATCCGGGGTGAAGAAGGCGTTGATCTGCGACCGGGCCGAACCCATCCGGTAGCGATAGCCGAGGTTGATCTCGGGAACCACGCTGCCCATCTGCGTCGCCCACTTCACACCGCCGGTGAGGAAGGTGTGGTTGGACTTGCTGCTCGAGACCGTGAGGTCGGCGCCGTTGCCGTTGCTCTCGTCGAACCCTCTCAGCTTCGCATCGACGAAGTCGAGGTTGAGGTACGGCGTGATCACCGAATTGGCACTCATCGAGAAGCGGGCGCCGCCATGGAGGCCGAACGTCCACATCCTCACATCGGGGTGACCCGTCGGACGAGCCGCGAAGGTCGCGCCCGGTGCAAGACCCGCGAAGTCGATGTTCCGCGTCGAGTCGCCGTTGAGCGAGCTGTAGGTCGTGATGCCCTTCACGTAGAAGGCGCCCGGATCGTAGACCGCATAGAGGCCTCCGGTCCAACCCTTGCCGCTCACCGTATCGCCGAACTGGTTGTCATGCAGATGGTTCGACAGATAACCGACGTCGCCGCCGATGATCGCCGAATTGCCGACGTTGGCGTCGATGCCCAGCAATCCGCTGAACCGCTTCGACCGCGTCGTACCCGCCTCGATGTCACCATCGGCCTTGCGCGTCTGGTAGTCGAGCTGACCCCACACGTGGATCGGCGAGGAAGCACGGCACTCGAGCACCGAGCCGGCAAGCGCCGGGATCTCGCAGTTCGTTGCATGGTCGGTGAGATCGTTCTCGTGAACACCAAGGCTCGGGAACGAGTTGAGGTAGTTGGCGAACACCGAACCCGACAGCTGGTTCAACGCGATGTTGAAGTTCGCATTGTCGGTGAACAGGAACAGGTCGTGGAACATCGCCGCCGCGCCACCGGTGAGGTTGACGTTGAAGAAGCTGTCCAGACCCGTCGCCGCGGCCAGGCCGTTGCGATTGAGACCCGTGACCGAGCTGAACGGCACCCTCGTGAGCCCGAGGTCGACGTTGTTGTCGGCATCGTAGATGCAGCCGAAGTGCAGCAGCAGCGATCCTGACGGGATGCCGTTGATCAGGCACTGATCGAAGGTCCCGTTGCGGACGTTGGCGTCGATCACGTTCTGATAGACCGTGGTGTCGAACAGGCCGTTGCCGCCCGGCGATGCGATGTTCGCCACCAGCGTGCCGGCCAGGTTCGCCGTGTCGACGAACACCTGCGGATAGGTACCCGCCGCAGCCTCTCCACCGGTCGCCGGCGGAAGATCGAAGGTGATCGTTCCGTCAGCACCCATGTTGAGGGTGTTCATGAACACGTAGGACGGACCGTCGACCGGATCGATCGCCAGCTCGAGGTTGCCGCCGCTGTTGATGTTCAGCGTGCCAACCCCGCACGAGCTCAGCGCCGGATCGTCCGCCGCGCCGCCGCCAGTCGTGTCGGCGGGGATTCCGCCGGCCGGGAAGCAGCCCGAGTTGACGATGCCGTTGAACACCGTCTTGCCCGTCGTGACGTTGATCGTGTCGGCGTTGCTCTGCAGCTCGATGTTGCCGGTGATGTTCCCGCCGAGCAGGTTGATCACCGAAGCCGCGACCGGAGCGGCCGACACGTCGATCGCCTCGCCGCGGTGGAACGTCGCCCCGCCATCCGTCGAGAAGCGCGCGATGATGTCGCCCGAGTTGTTGATCGTCAGCACCTGGCCAGCCGCAGGCGTCGCCGCCCCGTTGCTGGTCACCAGGATGCCGAACGCCTGGGCAGGACCACCGTTGGTGATCGCCTCGACGTTGATCGTGCCAGTGTTGGTGATCGTCGTGTTGTGGTGATGAGCGACCGGCGTTCCGCCCGCAGGCGTCGTGGTCGTCGTCGTTCCCAACAGACCTGCGTTGACCCGGATGCCCGTCGCCAGCGCGCTCGAGTGCGGATGCGTCGTCACGACCTGAGTCGTCGCGCCGCCCGCCGTCGTGTTCGTCACCGTCGTCGCCGTCGTGCCAAGTCCATTGGCCCGGGCGACAACGTTGATCGTGCCCGAGTTGG
>DATCJM010000172.1:0-3763 GCA_036562805.1 Sphingomicrobium sp. | reverse complement strand
CCTCATATTGCTGCGGGCCCGTGACCGCGAGCACGTCGGGAAAGCGCTCGCGAATGACTTCCGCTTCCTTGCCCATGCAGCCGGTAACGACGACGCGACCGTTTTCGGCGATGGCTTCGCCGATCGCCTCGAGGCTCTCTTCCTTGGCGGAATCGAGGAAGCCGCAAGTATTCACGAGCACCACGTCTGCGCCGGCGTAATCGGGCGACATGTCATAGCCTTCGGCGCGCAGCTTGGTCATGATCCGCTCGCTGTCGACCAGGTTCTTGGGACAGCCGAGCGAGACCAGCCCGACGCGCGGGGGCTTGGGGAGCGTTGTGACGGTCATCGGAAGCGTCGCGCCCGATATAGGAACATTCCGGCGAAAACTAGGCGTTTAGATGACTGCCTTGTTCATATCGGTAAAGCGGCTAAGAGCCGCCGAGCCTCGCAAGACCAGGAGCAAGCATGCGCATCGCGATGATCGGCACCGGCTATGTCGGACTCGTCTCCGGCGCCTGTTTCGCCGACTTCGGTCACCGCGTCTGCTGCATCGACAAGGACGAAGCGAAGATCGATGGCCTCAACGCCGGCCTGATGCCGATCTGGGAGCCGGGGCTCGAGGCGCTGGTCAAGGCCAATGCCGAGCGCGGGCGACTGACGTTCTCGAAAGAGCTGGGTGACAATGTCGCCAATGCGGAAGCGGTGTTCATCGCGGTCGGCACACCGGCGCGCCGCGGCGACGGACACGCCGACCTCACCTACGTTTTCGACGCCGTCCGCGAGCTGGCGACGATCATCAGGCCGGGAACGGTCGTTGTCACCAAGTCGACGGTGCCGGTCGGCACCGGAGACCGGATCGAGGCGATCCTTCGCGAGGAAGGCGTCACCGACGTTTCCGTCGCTTCGAACCCCGAGTTCCTCCGCGAGGGCGCGGCGATCGCCGACTTCAAGCATCCCGACCGGATCGTCGTCGGCGCAGAGGACGAGCGCGCGCAGGAAGTCCTCAAGGAAATCTATCGCCCCCTGTTCCTCAACCGCGCGCCGATCCTGTTCACTGGGCGTCGGACGGCGGAGCTGACGAAATATGCGGCAAACGCCTTTCTTGCGGTGAAGATCAGCTTCATCAACGAGATCGCCGACCTTTGCGAAGCGGTCGACGCGGACGTGCAGGATGTCGCGCGCGGAATCGGGCTCGACAACCGGATCGGCCCCAAGTTCCTGCACGCGGGACCAGGCTATGGCGGAAGCTGCTTTCCGAAGGACACGCTGGCGCTGCTCCAGACCGCGGATGCAGCAGGCGTCGACCAGCGCATCGTTCGGACCACCGTCGGGGTGAACGATGACCGCAAGGCACGCATGGTCGACCGCGTCGAGCGCGCGCTTGGCGGTGCGCTCAAGGGCAAGCGGGTTGCGGTTCTCGGCCTCGCGTTCAAGCCGAACACAGATGACATGCGCGATGCGCCGTCGATCCCGCTCATCAATGCGTTGGTCGAGCGAGGCGCCGACGTGAGCGCCTTCGATCCGGTCGCGCGCGAACAGGCGGAGAAGATGTTCTCCGGGATCCAATTCGCCGGCGATGCCTATGAGGCCGCAGCCGGCGCGGATGCGCTGGTGATCGTCACCGAATGGGACGAATTCCGCGCGCTCGACCTGGAAAAAATCGCCGAGAGCCTTCGCGGCAAGGTCCTGGTTGACCTGCGCAACGTCTACGACCGCAACGAAGCCGAGGAGGTCGGCCTCGAATATTACGGCGTCGGGCGGGGAACGCTCGAACGTCCGTAAGGGGCTGTCTCGCGCATCGCGAGGAAGACCGGCAGAACGCAGACGGCGACCAAGGCGATCATCGCGCCGGGGGCCATCGTCCAGCCGGTGCGCTCGACCAGCCATTGGGCGAGCCAAGGCGTCAGGCCGCCGAAGATTGCCGTCGCCATCGTCGCTCCGAGCGCCAGGCCGGTGATCCGCGCCTCACCGCGGAATTGCTCTGCCGTAGCGACGGCGCCTACCGCGCTGACGCCGCCGGCGACCGCCGCAAGCGTCACGGCGCCAAGCAGCGCCCGTGCCTGCGAGCCGCTTCCCATCAGCGCGAACATGGTCATCGGAAGGATCGCGCTTGCGGCGCAGAGCGCGAGCAGGACGGGGCGGCGGCCTGCGCGATCGGACCACCAGCCCACCACGGGCGTCACCAGGATCACCGCTACCGCTGCGATCGTCGACAGCCACAGAGAGACGCGCTCGCCAAGAGCCCCGGCTGACGTCAGGAAAGATGGCACGTAGGTAATGCCGACATAATAAGTGATCGACCCGAGCGCAGAGATGGAGAAGCCCCGCGCGATTCCGGCACGGTGGTGCCTCAATGCATAGGCGAGCGGCTCGGCGGGGATGGTGCCTTCTTTACGCTGGCGCAGGAACTCCGGAGATTCGTGCATGGTCGAGCGGGCGATCCACACGCTCGCCGCGAGCGTCGCGCCGACGAGGAATGGGATCCGCCAGCCCCAGCTCGAGAGCTCGGCATCGCTTGTCGCGCTGACCGTCAGCGCCGCAATCCCGACGGCGAGGAGCGCGCCCACCTCGCTCGCCGCGGACGCACACGAGGTGATCAGGCCGCGACGCCGCGGCGGCGCTCCTTCGAGCAGGTAAGCGACGACGCCGGTATATTCGCCGCCGACCGAGAAGCCCATCACGCAGCGCAGCAGCAGGAGCAGCCAGCCCGCGGCGGGACCAATGGCAGCACGGGTGGGAAGCAGCGCAGTCACGAGCATCGCCGCGGTCATCATCGCGACCGACGTCAGCATCATGTGCCGGCGGCCGCTACGGTCGCCGATATGGCTGAAGAAGAGCGCGCCGAGCGGGCGCATCAGATAGGCGATCGCAAACCCGCCCAGCGTCAGGAGAAGCGAGCCGCTTCCGCCGCCGTAAAAGACGCGCGCAAGCACGGTCGCGAAATAGAGATAGAGCGTGAAATCATACCATTCGACAATCGTCGAAAATGCGGCGACGGCGAGGGAGTGGGGCGGGAGAACCCCATCCTCTGCGCCCCCCGCGGACATCAGTCGCGGGTCCGAGGGGCTAGCTCGTCGAGATGGTCGAGCATGTCGGCCGGGTCATCGAACACCCGCATCGCGCCGGCGCGTTCGAGCTCGTCCTTGCCGTAGCCGCCGGAGAGCAGACCAATGCCTAGCGCGCCGCATCGCTTCGCAGCATACATGTCCCAGATGCTGTCGCCGATCACGTAGGAACCCTGCGTCGTCCCGCCGAGGCGCCGCGCGGCTTCGATGAAAAGGTCGGGATCGGGCTTGGCGTAGCGCACCATGTCACGTGTCACGACCGTCGCCTTTTCAGGGTCGACGTCAAGGCTGCGAAGATTGGTCGCGGCGGTGCGCATGCGGCCGCTGGTCGCGATCGCCCAGGGCAGCTGCTGACGCGTCAGCTCCTTCAACAGCTCCACCGCTCCGGGAAGCGGCGGGACGTCTGCCGAGAGTTCGCGAAACAGATTCGCGTGGCGATCGCGCAGCGTCTCCAGCGTCTCGTCGCTGATCGGCCGTCCAAGCTCCCGCCGAAGCTGATCGGTGAAGAGGCCGCCGCTCATGCCGATCTTGCGGTGGATCCGCCACACGGAGAGTTCCATGCCCTGCTCGCGCAGCGCGAGGTGCCAGGCGCGAACATGGTTGTAGACGCTGTCGACGAGCGTGCCGTCGAGGTCGAAGAGGAAGGCAACGGACTGGGTCATGAATGCTCAGCGCAAGCCGGCCTGCGAAAGATCCACGTCGCAGCACGAATGCAT
>DATCJM010000355.1:0-5962 GCA_036562805.1 Sphingomicrobium sp. | reverse complement strand
CCGCGAGCTTACCGACTATGGCATCGAGCCCCTTGTCCACGATGCCCGCGCCGACCCGGCGGCGATTCGGCGCGAATATGGCGTCGAGTTGAACGACCTTGATCGCTTCACAGACCTTGACGCACTGATCTACGCGGTCGGTCACGACGAATATCGCTCTCTTCAGCACCGGCTCAGCGACTTTGTCAGCCAGGGCGGAATCATCGCCGACGTGCGGTCGCTCATCGACCCTGCGTCATTGCGCGAGGACATCGTCTACTGGAGCTTGTAGCCCCTAGCCGGCGCTGTCCTGAAGCTTGTGCCGCTTCAGCGCATGCCGGAGCTGGTCGTAGCTGAGGCCGAGCGCAGTCGCGGTCGCCCGTTGATTGAAGCGGTTGCGCTGCAACGCGTCCTCGAGCAGCTGTCGTTCGTAATTCGCCACGGCACCCCTGAAATCGCTCGTCGACACTGGCGGCGCGGCCCCGCCGTTCATTGGCGCGGCGGGCTCCTCGGCGATCGCTTCGGATGCCGCCGCTGCGATCTGAATGGCCGATTGAGCGCTCGGCGCCCAGGGCGAATGGAATGGGTCGAAATTGATCTCCTCGACCGGCCGTTCGGGATCCTCGTGCCGATAGACGGCGCGCTCGACGACATTGCGAAGCTCGCGCACATTTCCCGGCCACGGATAGGCTTCGAGCTGCGAGATCGCTTCCCGGGTGAAACCAGGCCAGTTGGACCAATCGAGCTCGACGGCCATCCGGCGGCCGAAATGCTCCGCCAGCAGCGGAACGTCTCCCTGCCGCGCACGCAGCGGCGGAAGGGTGATCACCTCGAACGAAAGACGGTCGAGCAGGTCCGGCCGGAACCTTCCCCGGTCGACCTGGGCCGGAAGGTTTTCGTTTGTCGCAGCGACGATCCTGACGTCGACGCTGACCGGTTTCGAGGCGCCGATGCGGGTGATCTCGCCATATTCGACCGCGCGCAGGAGACGGTCCTGCGCCGGCATCGACAATGTGCCGAGCTCGTCGAGGAACAAGGTTCCGCCGTCGGCCTCCTCGAACCGGCCATGCCGTGTTTTGGCGGCGCCCGTGAAGCTGCCGGCCTCGTGGCCGAACAGCTCGGCTTCGATCAGGTTTTCGGGCAGGGCCGCGCAGTTCATGATGATCAGCGGCCCAGCCCAGCGCGATGACAAATGGTGGAGGCGCTCGGCAATCAGCTCCTTGCCCGTGCCACGCTCGCCGATCACCAGGACGGGCCGGTTGAGCGGCGCCGCACGGCTTGCACGCTCGACGGCATCGAGGAACGCGAGGCTTTGCCCGATGAATTGCTCTGCCCGCTCCATTCGCCGACTGTTGGTGGCAAATCCCACCATTTGGCAAGGATTTTTGCTTTGATTTCAGGCGGAAAATGAGGCTTTTGGCTGAACTTTCAGCTTCTCGCCGATCTGGCATGACTCTTGTATGATCAAATGCAGGTTCAGGCGCCTGATTTTGGATTTCGGAGTAACTGGATGAGTATCTTTTCCCGGACTCGGGATATCTTCGCAGCGAACATCACCGAGATGCTCGACCGGTCGGAAGACCCGGCGAAGATGATCCGCATGGTGATCCTCGAGATGGAGGAAACATTGGTCGAGGTCCGCGCCTCGGCCGCGCGCTGCATTGCCGACGGCAAGGAGATGCGCAGGGCGCTGTCGCGGCTCGACGAGCTTCAGAAGAGCTGGACGGAAAAGGCCGAGCTCGCGCTGTCGAAGGAACGGGAGGACCTTGCCAAGGCGGCTCTGATCGAGCGGCAGAAGGCTGCCGACATGGGCGAAGGGCTTCGCGACGAGATCAAGGTCATCGACGATACGCTCAAGGGCTATGAGGCCGACATTGCCAAGCTGCAGGGCAAGCTGCGCGAGGCACGTGCCCGCCAGAACGCAATTGCGGCTCGCTTCGAGAGCGCGGTGACGCGGGCCCGCGCCCGCGAGCTGCTGAACGGTAACCGCACCGAGGATGCGTTCTCGAAGTTCGACGTCCTCGAACGTCGCGCTGACTTCGCCGAAGGCCGCGCCGACGCGCTTGGAATGACTGGGCCCAAGAGCCTCGAGGAAGAAATCGCCGAGCTAAAGGCCGCGGAGTCGGTCGACAAGGAGCTCGAAGCCATGAAGGCCGCGCTAAGGGCCAGGGGAAAGTAGTTATTTATGGAACATATTCTGATTCCGCTGATCGTCGTCCCGGTCGTCGTCCTCGGCTTCCCGTGGCTGATCTTCCACTACATCACCAAGTGGAAGACGGCGAAGACGCTGACCAGCGAAGATGAACGGCTGCTCGACGATATGCACGAAGTCGCCCGCCGTCTCGACGACCGTCTGTGCACGATCGAACGCATCATGACGGCCGAAAATCCGAACTGGCGTCAGCAGTGCCTTCCGGGCCGCGATCGCGAAGTGAGCCCACGGCTCATCTCCAACGGAGAGTAAAATGGCGTACGACCGCTATCCGACCCGCGAGCGCCGCAGCAATCAGCCCCAGGTCCGCTCCAATCAGCCCGATTACGGCCGGGACCTCGATCCCGATTATGGCGGCGTCGCCGGCTATGGCGGACAACCGGCCAGCCGAACGCGATTCTATCGCGACAAGCAGAACGGCAAGATCATGGGCGTGTGCGCCGGAATTGCCGATTACACGGGATTCGACGTCGCTCTCGTCCGAATCTGTTTCCTTGCTGCCGTCTTCCTCAGCGGCGGTTCGGTGCTCCCCTTCTACTTCATTGCCGGGTGGGTCGCGCCGACGAAGCCGCGCGAGTTTGGCTTCAGCCGCAGCGAAGACCAGCAATTCTGGCAGGGCGTTCGTGCATCGCCGGCCCGAGCCGCGCGCGACATCCGGTCCCGCCTCAGGGACATCGACCGCCGCATTGCAGACATTGAAAGCTACGTGACGACGGAAAACCGCTCGCTCGCGCGCGAAATCGAGCAGCTTCGCTAAAGCTGCTCAGAGGGGGAAATTGGAATGGATCCTCAACTCTCGCAAATCATCGACCTGCTCCAGGTCATCATGCCGACGATCGCGATTATCGTGATCGTCGCGGTCGGTGGTTCGCTTCTGAACAACTGGCTGAAGATCAAGAACGGCTACCCGCTCCAGAACAGCTGGGGCATGCCGATCCATCCCAAGTCCGATGGTGAAACGCTCGAACGGATCCGGCTGCTGACCAGCGAAAATGCGCAGCTTCGGGCCGAGCTCGGTTCGATGAAGGATCGGCTCGAAACGCTCGAGCGGATTGCCACCGATCAGCCTTCGAGGCTCGCGCGCGACATCGACGCCCTCACCGTCGACAAGGGAGGGAACGCATGAACCCGCCTGAAGCAATCATGCTGGCGCTGATCGTCATCGGCCTGCCGACGATCATGATCACGGTGATGGCCAACCGCTTTTTCAAGTTCCGCGAGAAGAAGCTGGAGATCGAAGCGCTGAACGCCGCGGAGAAAGCCGCGCAATATGCATCGCGCAGCCACGAGCTCGAGCAGCGCGTGCGCGTGCTCGAGCAGATCGTCACCGACAGCGGGGCGCAGACGGCCGCTCAAATCGAGGCGTTACGCGCTCCGCTCCCATTGAACCCGCCCGCTCGAAAGCGCACATCCAAGGCGAGCGAAGGGACGAAGCAATGATCCTGGATGATCCGTCGACGATTTGGGTGCTGATTCCCCTGGCTGCCATCGGCATCGCGCCGTTCAAGATGTGGCTGACGGTGAAGGAAAAGCAGATCTCTGCACAAACCAGCCTCGCAGCGGAGAAGAGCGCTCAATACGCCCAGCATATGGAACGGTTCGAAAGCCGCCTTCGAGTGCTGGAGCAGATTGTCACCGACGGTGGCGTCCAGACCGCATCGCAGATCGAGGCGCTTCGCGACCACGCGCGGATTCCTGCGAAGGGTAGTGCGCAATGAACCCATTCGAGTTTGTCATTGCCGTATTGTTCCTGGTGTTCGCCTTCGCGATCATCAGGCACAAGATGGGCATTCCTGCCCGTTCGATGCGTCAGATGATGGGCAGTGAGTCGAACGACGCGGAGAATTCCCGCCTCCGAACCCAAGTCCAGCAGCTTCAGGAGCGCATTAAAGTGCTCGAGCGGATCGTGACTGACAGCGGCGTTCAGACCGCGGCCCAGATCGAGGCGCTGAGGGAGCGCGACCGAATTTCCGAGGATGAAGCGAATGGATAGTGGCCAGCTGACGGCAGTCCTGATCGTCGCGATGATCATGATCGCATCGATCGTTCGTGCAAAGGTGCGTGGGCCTCGTCAGGCCCCGTTGTTCTCCAATCCGCAGGGTGAGGCGGAAAATCTGCGCCTGCGCGACGAGGTCAAGGAACTCAAGGAACGCATCAAGGTGCTCGAGCGGATCACCGTAGACAAGGAGAACAGCCTGGCGAACGAAATCGAGTCGCTCCGCGACCGATAAGAAGATAGGGCCCGCCCATGGCCGGCCTCCCCGCCCTTTCGGACATCCTCGAAGAATATCAGCTGGTAGACGCCGAGGACCGCTATCGGCTGCTGATCGACCTGGGCCGCCAGCTCGAGCCTATGCCCGACGCGCTGAAAACGGATGCGACCAAGGTGCGCGGATGCTCCGCGTCGGTGTGGGTCTATCCAACGGCAACGAACGGCCGCCTTCATTTCCTGGCGGACAGCAATGCAGCCATCACCAAGGGGATTGTCGCACTCATTCTGTCGGCGGTTCAGGACAAGCCCGCGGCCGAAGTCGCGCGGCTGGACATCGCGGAATGTCTCGCGCCGTTCGAGCTCGGTAAGCATCTCAGTGCAAACCGCACGCAGGGCGTTCCGAACATGATCGCGCTCGTGAACCAGACTGCGGAGCGTTACGCAGCGCCGGCTTAGGCGCTTGCGTTCTTCCGTTCTTCGGCCTTTTTCAGGACGTCATAGGCCGCCTGCACCTGCTTGAACCGCTTGGCTGCCTGCTCGTCACCAGGATTGGCGTCGGGATGCGTTTCCTTGACGAGCCGGCGGTGAGCGGCCTTCACCGCCGTGAAATCCGCGTCGCTCTCGAGCTCGAGGGCGTCGAGCGCGCGCGTCTCGTCCCTGCTCCGGCTTCCGTCGCCCGGGCCTGCCCATTTCCACTGCGCCGACTGGCGAAAGCCCGCATTCCCGCGCTCTTCCTCGGCGCTCCGTCGAGCGGCTTCTTCAGGGCTGAGGCCGGCGAAATAATTCCAGTTCTTGTTGTATTCGGCAGCGTGGGTTTCGCAGAAGTACCAGCGGTCAGCGCTGTTCGGCGCCTTGGGCGCGGGCTTGTCGCCGATCTCGCTGCATCCGTCCCGGTCGCACAACCGGACGCGCGCTGCCGACCGCCCCTTGTCGCCGTAGGAACGCCAGCGCGGAAATCCCCAGTCGTCCGATCTTTTCTGCTTCGCCATTCCATCCCAACTAGCCAGCGGATGCGACGGTTTCGAGCCGCAAAAACTAATGCCAGAGGACCTGTAAGCCGGGTTCTGTCCCCCGCCGGAGCCTGCAGGCTACGGCGGATGTGCGGCCATTCCTCTAGGGAACAGGTTGCCCTGCCCCTCAAGCGACCAACCCGGACGCCTGGGCCGGAACCAGGCCCTGGAGCAAAGCCCCGCGGCGTCCCTATTCGGTCTTGCACCCGGTAGGGTTTACCGTGCCGGCCCTGTTACCAGGGCCGCGGTGCGCTCTTGCCGCACCCTTTCGACCTTGCCGCCCCTAGGAGCGGCGGTATCCTTTCTGTGGCACTATCCCTGGTCCACCTTCGCCAAGGCTATGGCGGACCGCCGGGCGTTACCCGGCACCGTGGTTCCATGGAGCCCGGACTTTCCTCGCCCCGCTTGCGCGGGCCGCGGCCGCCCGGCCCTCTGGCGGAGGCCATATGGGCTATTGGGGACGAGGCAGCAACAGCGCCAGCAGTTTGGCGCGACACTCGCCGTCGATGATGCCGTCGATGAGATCGGGACGGAACCGCCGCTGGAAGG
>DATCJM010000162.1:0-4000 GCA_036562805.1 Sphingomicrobium sp. | reverse complement strand
GTTCAGGGACGCCCAGCCCGGCGGCAAGAGCGTCGGCGTGCCCGGCAATTTGCGCATGATGGCCATGGCGCACGCGAAGTACGGCAAGCTTCAGTGGGCGGCCTTGTTTCAGCCGGCGATCCGCCTCGCGCGCGACGGCTTCAAGATCACGCCGCGGCTATACAATTCGCTGCTCCATTATCCGGCGACCGGCGCACTGTCGGCCGAGGCCCGATCGATCTTCTACCAGGCCGACGGACAGCCCAAGGCCGTCGGCACGCTGGTCAGGAATCCCGCTTTCGCGACATTCCTCGCGCAGATCGCGCAGCGCGGGCCCGACAGCTTCTACGTCGGCCCGAACGCGCAGGCGATCGCCGCCACGGTCAGCGGCGCGCCGCATAATCCGGCACCGATGACCACCGGCGACATTGCGTCCTACGAAGCGAAGCCGCGTCCGCCGGTATGCGGCACTTACCGACGCTATCGCATTTGTGGGATGGGCCCGTCCTCGTCCGGCGGCTTCACCGTTTTCGCGACGTTGAAGCAGCTGGAGCGCTTCGATCTTTCCGCGCTCGGGCCGAACTCGCCGACGGCCTGGCACCTGATCGCCGAATCCGAGCGGCTGGCTTATGCCGACCGCGACAAATATCTGGCGGACGAGGATTTTGTTCGCGTGCCGCTCGCCGGGCTGATGAGCCCGACCTATCTCGCGAGCCGGTCAGCGCTGATTTCGCCGAAGACGACGCTGGCGACGGTCCGCGCCGGCGCGCCCGCGGGCGTCGAGGTCGTCTGCACCCCCGCACCGCAGCCCGAGCGCGGGACCTCGCACTTCGTCGCTGTCGACCGCTGGGGCGACGTCGCGTCCGAAACCTCGACCATCGAAAGCAGCTTCGGCTCGGGACTGATGGTCAACGGTTATTATCTGAACAACGAGCTCACCGACTTCAGCTTCGAGCCTGAAAAGGACGGCTGCCCGGTGGCGAATCGCGTCGAGGGCGGCAAAAGGCCGCGCAGCTCGATGAGCCCGACGATCGTCTATGCGCCGGACGGCAAGCCGATCATCGCGGTCGGCGCGGCCGGCGGCTCGACCATTCCCGCGCAGGTCATCAAGGCGATCATCGGGATGGTCGATTTCCATTTGTCGCCGCAGCAGGCGATCGCGCTTCCGATGATCTACGCGCCGGGCGACACTGTGTTCGTCGAAAGCGGCACCTTCCTCGAAACCATGATCCCGCAGCTTCAGGCGCTTGGGCACGCCAATGTGAAGACCGTGCCGCCCGGAACCTTCAAGGCCAATGCGGTTGAATGGTTGAACGGCCGCTGGGTCGGCGGCGCCGATCCGCGCAGCGAGGGCGTGGCGCTTTCGCAATAGCGCGGACGGGGGGATCTTGGCTCGGCAGCTCGAACATTTCGACAATCTCGTCTCGCTGTTCCTGACGCGCGCGGAGGAGAAAGGCGACCGACCGTTCCTGTGGGCGAAGCGCGAGGGCGCGTGGACGTCGACCAGCTGGGCCGACGCAGCGCGGAAGGTGGCGTCGCTCGCGGCCTCCCTCAAGGCAATAGGCCTGGAGCCCGGCGATCGCGTCGCGCTCGTCAGCGAGAATCGGCCCGAATGGCTGATTGCCGACCTCGGCATCATGGCCGCCGGGTGCGTCACCGTCCCGACCTACACGACCAATACCGAGCGGGATCACGCCCATGTGCTGGGCAATTCGGGCGCAAAGGCGGTCATCGTCTCGAACCAGAAGCTGGCCAAGAACCTGATTCCGGCGGTGCTGACGTCGAGCGAATGTCATCATGTCATCGCGATGGAGCCGCTGCGCACCGGCCAGGCACCCGACTGGGTCAATTGCCATTCGTGGAAGAAGCTCGTCGGCGGCGACGCGGACGCTCCCGCATTGAAGCAGCGGGTCGCAGCGATCGGGCGCGATGAGCTCGCCTGCATCATCTACACCAGCGGGACCGGCGGCGCGCCGCGCGGCGTCCAGCAGCATCACGGCGCGATCCTCCACAATGTCCAGGGCTGCGTCGACATCATTTCGACCGACTTCGGCTGGGACGACGAGGTGTTCCTGTCCTTCCTCCCCGCAAGCCACGCGTACGAACATACCGGCGGGCAGCACTTTCCCGTCGCGCTGGGCGCGCAGATCTATTACGCCGAAAGCCTCGAGAAGCTCGCGTCGAACATCGAGGAAGTACAGCCGACGATCATGGTCGTCGTGCCGCGGCTGTTCGAGCTCCTCCGCACCCGGATCATGAAGTCGATCGAAGGCCAAAGCGGCCTCGCCGGCTATCTCCTCCAACGCGCATTGAAGATCGGCGCCGACAAATATCACGGGCGGCTGAAACCGTGGGACCGTCCGATGGACGCGCTCCTGTCGCTGACGCTGCGCAAGAAGGTCCGCGCCAAGGTTGGCGGGCGGCAGAAGGCCTGGGTCTCAGGAGGCGCGCCGCTCAACCCCGAAGTCGGGATCTTTTTCCAATCGCTCGGCATCACCTTCCTCCAGGGCTACGGCCAGACGGAGGCCGCGCCGGTCATCAGCTGCAACCGGCCGAGCGTTGGAATCCGCCTCGATACGGTCGGGCCGCCGGTCAAGGGCTGCGAGGTGCGCATCGCCGAGGATGGCGAGATCATGGTCCGCGGCGAGAACGTGATGCACGGCTACTGGCGCAATCCCGAGGAGACGGCACGCGTGCTGCGCGACGGCTGGCTAGCGACGGGTGACGTCGGTCACTTCGACGACAAGGGCCGGATCGTGATCACCGACCGCAAGAAGGACCTGATCGTCAACGACAAGGGCGACAATGTGTCGCCGCAGCGGATCGAGGGCATGCTGACGCTCCAGCCGGAGATCGCGCAGGCGATGGTCTATGGCGATCGCCGCCCGCACCTCGTCGGCCTGCTGGTGCCCGATCCGGAAATCGCGTCAGCGCCCGATGCTCATCAGCGGCTCCAGGCCGCGGTCGACCGGGTGAATGCGGATCTTTCCGTGATCGAGAAGGTGCGGCGCTTCGTCATCGCCGGCGATCCGTTCACGATCGAGAATGAGCAGCTCACCCCGTCGATGAAGATCCGCCGTCACGTGATCTCGAAGCGCTACGGTCCCGAGCTCGAGTCGCTCTACGGCCGCTAACGCGTCAGCGCATCGTATACGGGACGATATCCTCGATCGTGCAGCTTCCGACGGTGATGCGGTTCATCGTGTCGACGACCGACTGGATGTCGCCGCGGCACATTCCGGGGCTCCCGAACTGCTTCGAGAGCAACGCATAGGTGCCGCCCCCCAGCGGTTCGCAGCCGGTGCTGAGGTGCATGATGTAGGTGGTGCGGCGGCCGACGTTGAACGCGATCGTCTGTCCGTCGATCACCTTCATGTCGTTGGCATCATAATGCGGAAGGCAGCTGATCGGCGCGCCGGCGACCTTGCCGGCAAGCAGCTTCTGATAAGCCATCTCGCCGCTCGGGCTGCGCGCCATGTAGGGCGGCGGGGGAGCGTTGGTGCATGAAGCGAGGGCCGTGCCTGCGATCAGCAGCGGGATGATGCGCATCGTGACCTCCTCGATTGTTGCGCAGGCGTCTCGAAAGCGCTTCGGCCTATGAACGGAAGCTGTCTTTCGCGGCTCTGCGCCGGGCGAATTCCTCTTCGTTAGTGCTGCGAACGAAGGGATTGGTTTCACGTTCCTCGGCGACCGTCGTCGGGACGGTCATTTCGCCAGCGGAACGTAATTGCTCGACCTTCTTAAGCCGTTCCGGAATTGCCCGATTATCCGGCTCGGTAGCTGCCGCGAAACGCGCGTTGGAGAGCGTATATTCGTGCGCGCAATATAATTTCATGTCTTCCGGCAGCTCTGCCAGCCGCTGCAGCGACCGATACATCTGCGCCGGCGTCCCTTCGAACAATCGGCCGCATCCCATCGCGAACATTGTGTCGCCGACGAATGCCACTCGCTCCTCGTCGAAGATCAGGGCGATGTGGCCGAGCGTGTGCCCCGGCACCTCGACGACACGACCGACGTGCCC
>DATCJM010000160.1:0-9498 GCA_036562805.1 Sphingomicrobium sp. | reverse complement strand
CTGCCAACCGTCCTGGAACTTGCCGCCCGACACGAACACCACGTCGGGGTTCTTGAAGCCCGCCATGTAGCCTCGGAAGTCCCCGCGGTTCCATGCATCTTCCATCCTGTGGATCACGCCGAGGATGGCCGTGCGGTCAATCTGCGGGCTGGCTGCGGCCAGTGCGACGAAGGCGATGAAGGTCATAGCTGGAACTGCCCGACGATCACGGTCTGGCAATGACCGCCGAGGATTACGCGGTCGCCCCCGAGCCGGCAGTGGAGAAGCCCGGTTCGCTCACTCGCCTGGAGCGCCGTGAATTCGGTTCGGCCGAGCCGTTTGGCCCAGAACGGGACCAGCGCTGTGTGCGCGGAGCCGGTGACGGGGTCTTCGGGTATCCCATGATAAGCGGCGAACACTCGGCTCGCGACCTCCTGGTGATCGCCGGGCGCAGTCACGGACACCAGGTACGGCAGCTTCGACAAAGCGGCGAAGTCCGGCCTCACCGCGCGCACCGCGGCTTCGTTCTCGACGAGGATCAGGGCATTGCCATTGCCCTGTCGGCCGAGAAAAGTTTCGCCTTCGATGCCGAGCGCTTCTAGGAGGTCGGGAAGCTCGGCAGGCTCGACCTCGGCCGCGGGCATGTCGAGTTCGAGCAGGTCGCCGCTCCGCGCGACCGACAGGATTCCGGAGCGCGTCGAGAAGCGAATGGGCTCGGCGTGGATGAGGACATGCGCCGAAGCAAGCGTGGCGTGACCGCACAGATTCACTTCCACCGTCGGAGTGAACCAGCGCAGGTCATAGTCTGCATCGTCGCGCTCGCTCGGAACGGCGAACGCCGTTTCGGCCAGATTATTCTCGGCCGCGATCCGTTGCATGAGCTCATCGTCGAGCCAGCGCTCAAGCGGCATCACCGCCGCCGGATTGCCGGTCAGCGGGCGTTCGGCGAAGGCGTCGACCTGGAAGAAGGGAATGCTGGTCAAGTGGCGCTCTCCGTAATCTCCTGGGACAACAGGGTTTCCCGGTCCGTCTGGCCTTCGGGATCGACGTGGATGAGGATTTCGGTGCCCGGGAAGCGCTGCTGCAGCGCCTCCTCGACGGCGTCGAGACGGTCATGCGCCTGCTGCACGGTCCAGTCGCCCGGGACCCAGACGTGAAACTGCGCAAAGTAGTGCGTGCCGCTGCTGCGGGTCCTGAGGTCGTGAAGTCCTGCAAGGAGCGGATATTCCTTGGTCGCGGCGAGAAAACGCTCGCGAAGTTCGTCGGGCCATTCGCGGTCCATCAGCTGAGCGAATGCATGACCCGATGCGCTCCACGCGCCCCATAGCAGCCACAAAGCGATCAGAAGGCCGAACACCGCGTCGGCTCCGGTCAGGTGGGCGTACTGATCGAGGCCGAGCGCGACGACCACGGAGCCGTTGAGCAAAAGGTCCGACGAATAATGGAGCCGATCGGTGCCGATCGCGATCGAGCCGGTGCGGCGAACGACGTGCCGCTGATAGGTGATCAGTGCCGCCGTCAGCAGCATCGCAATGATCGAAACGCCGATCCCTAGCTCGGCGTCCGCGGTCTCGGCGCCGCTGGCCAGCCGCTGGACCGCACGGAACCCGATGAAAATCGCCGAGAGGCTGATCAGGATCACCTGCACGAGCGCCGCTAGCGCCTCCGCCTTGCCGTGACCGAAGCGATGCTCGTGATCGGCCGGCGCGGCGGCGATCCGCACTCCGAGCAGGATGATGAGGCTGGCGACGAGGTCGAGGCCGCTATCGGCGAGCGAGCCGAGCATCGCCATCGACGAGGTCTGCACCGCCGCGTACGCCTTGAGCACGATGAGCACCGTCGCCATCGCGATGCTGGCCAGTGCGGCGCGCGTTGCCAGCGTGCCGCGCTCGGCGTGGGTGAGGCTGTTCTCGCTCACGGGTAGAGCAATCCTTCGGACCAGCCGCTGCCGCCGCGCTTGAACAGCCGTCGCTCGTGCAGCCGGTGGGCCCGGTCAGTCCAGAATTCGATCTTCTCGGGCGCCACCCTGAACCCGCCCCAGTGCGGCGGGCGCGGCACATCCTTGCCCTCGAACTTCGCCTTCATCTCTTCGTAGCGCTTTTCGAACTCGCCGCGGCTGGCAAGCGACCAGGACTGGTTCGATGCCCAGGCGCCGAGCTGCGAATCCCGGCTGCGGCTCGCGAAATAGGCATCGGCTTCGTCGCACGAGACGAGGCTCACCGGACCTTCGACGCGCACCTGGCGCCGAAGCGACTTCCAGTGGAAGAGCAACGCAGCGTGAGGGTTTTGCGCGAGCTCCTCGCCCTTGCGGCTGCGCTGGTTGGTATAGAAGACGAAGCCGTCAGTCCCGTGCCCTTTGAGCAGCACCATGCGGACGGACGGTCGGCCGTCTGGATCGGCCGTCGCCAGCGCCATCGCATTGGGATCGTTGGGCTCGCTTTCGCGAGCCTCGGCAAGCCAGAGATCGAACAGCTGGAACGGATCAGTCCCCATCGTGCGTTGGCATTAGGCTTGGGCTTGCCGCAACGGCAACCCATCTGGTCAGCAGGGAAACCTTACGGCATGGGAGCAACATGGCACTCGACCTCTACCAACGGCTCGGCCTGAAACGCGGCGCGAGCGAGGCGGAGATCAAGAAGGCGTATCGAAGCCTCGCCAAGCAACTTCATCCCGACCGCAACACGGACAAACCCGACGCGGCAAAGCGCTTTTCGGAAGTGACCGCCGCCTACGATCTCCTGTCCGACAAGGATAAGCGCGCGCGCTACGACCGCGGCGAGATCGACGAGGACGGCAACCCCAAGATGCCGTTCGGCGGCGGCTTTGGCGGATATTCGTCGGGCGCAGGGCCTCGCCCGGGCGCGGGGGGCGCAGGCCCGGAGGGGTTCGAGAACTTCAACTTCGGCGGCGCCGATGCCGCCGACCTCAGCGATCTCTTCGAAGGCCTGTTCGGAGGAGCCGGCGGTGCTCGCGGGCGGGCAGGGGGACCGTTCGGCGGTTTCCGCCAGCGTGCGCAGGCGCCCCAGAAGGGGGCTGACGTCGCCTATCGCCTGAAGATCGATTTTGACGATGCCGTCGCGCTCAAGCCGCAGCGGATCACGCTGGCGGACGGGAAGACCATCGACCTCAAGCTTCCGCAAGGCCTCGAGGATGGGACCAAGATCCGCCTCGCCGGCAAGGGCCAGGAAGGACCTGCGGGCCGAGGGGACGCAATCGTCACGATCGAGATCGCGCCGCACCGCTTCTTCACACGCGAGGGCACCAACATCCGTCTCAATCTTCCGGTGACGCTCAAGGACGCGGTGCTCGGCGCGAAGGTGAAAGTGCCGACGCCCGAGGGGCCCGTAATGCTGACGATCCCCAAGGGAACCAGCTCCGGCAAGGTGCTGCGGCTCAAGGGCCGCGGGTTCAGCGCGAAGGACGGCAAGCGCGGCGACCAGCTCGTCACGCTCGAGATCGAGATCCCCGCGCAGGACCCGGCGCTGCAGCAATTCGCGGAAGGCTGGGCCGGCGCCGGCAATCCGCGGGCAAGCTTGGGCGTCTAAACCAGGGTTTCGATGAGGGATCACTCACCGCTTTCACCGGAAGAACGGCGCAAGCGTCTTGCGACGATGCGCGCCGCCTTCGGAACGGAGGTCGAGGAGAAGCTCAAGCCGCGGCTGACGCCGTGGGAGGTGGTCAAGCGCGTTGCGATCGGTGTCTACAACGACGGTTTCATTCACGCGGGCAACCTCGCCTATCTGTCGATCGTCGCTTTGTTTCCGTTCTTCATCGTCGCCGCGGCGGTCGCCCACCTGCTGGGCCAGAGCCAGGATGCGATGCTCACGGTCACCAACGTGCTCCGGCGGCTTCCCCCTGATGTCGCGACGACGCTGCAGGAGCCGGTCCAGGAGGTGCTCACCGTCCGCACCGGCACATTGCTGTGGTTGGGCGCGATCGTCGGCCTGTGGACCGCGACGAGCTTCGTCGAGACGATCCGCGACATTCTCCGGCGCGCCTATGGCGTGAAATATTGCGCGCCTTTCTGGGAATATCGGCTCGGCTCGATCCTGCTCATCCTTGGAGCCGTCCTGCTGCTGATGGTCGCTTTCGCGCTCAGCGCCGTGCTGACCTTGCTTCACCATTTCATCGAGGAATGGTTTCCGCTCGCGCAGAACGTCGGCCACGAGCTGGGGCTCTACCGGCTGGTGCCCGCGTTCACGCTTTTTTTCACCTTCTACGGGCTGTTCTACGCGCTGACTCCGGCGCGCTATCGCCATTCGCGCAGCCGCAAATGGCCGGGCGCCCTGTTCATCACCGGCTGGTGGCTGGGCACGGTCGAGCTCATTGCGCCGGTGCTCGGCCTGTTCGGCGGCTACACGAGGACCTACGGCAGCCTCGCGGGCGTGATGATCGCGCTCATCTTCTTTTTCGTCGTCGGTCTCGGCGTCGTGATTGGAGCAGAGTTGAACGCGGCGCTGGCGGAAAGCGGCGCGGCAGCGCTAAAGGGCGAAGTTTATACCGGGCCGTACAGCGATCAGCTCGAGGTCGAGGATCCGCAGCCCGGTGAAGATGTCGAACCGGTACTTCAGACAGGGGGACCGAAACTTTGAGCCAGTTGATGCAAGGCAAGCGCGGGTTGATCATGGGGCTTGCCAACGATCGGTCGCTCGCGTGGGGCATAGCGCGGGCGCTCGCCGGAGACGGGGCGCAGCTCGCGTTTTCCTATCAGGGCGAGGCGCTCGAAAAGCGCGTGCGTCCGCTCGCGGGCGAGCTCGGCTCGGATATGCTCGTGGAGTGCGACGTCAGCAGCATGGACGCGCTTGACGCTGCATTCGACCAGATCGGCGACAAATGGGGCGGGCTCGATTTCGTGGTCCACGCGATCGGCTATTCGGACAAGAATGAGCTGAGGGGAAAGTTCGTCGACACGACGATGGACAATTTCCTGATGACCATGAACATTTCGGTCTACAGCTTTGTCGCCGTCGCCCAGCGGGCGCGCAGGCTGATGAGCAGAGGCGGCGCGATGCTGACTTTGACCTATTACGGGTCGGAGAAGGTCATTCCCCATTACAACGTGATGGGGGTCGCCAAGTCCGCGCTCGACACGAGCGTCAAATATCTCGCCGCCGACCTTGGGCCGGAAGGCATTCGCGTGAACGCGATCTCGGCCGGCCCGATCAAGACCCTCGCCGCCAGCGGCATCGGTGACTTCCGCTACATCATGAAGTGGAACGAATATAATTCGCCCCTGAGGCGCAACGTCACCATCGAGGATGTCGGCGGCGCAGGACTATATCTGCTCAGCGACCTCGCCTCCGGCGTTACGGGCGAAATCCATCATGTCGATGCGGGCTACAACGTCGTCGGCATGAAGGCCGAGGACGCGCCGGACATCAGCACCGTGTGATGACCGCGCGGCGAGTCCGAGTGACCGGCCGCGTGCAGGGCGTGTTCTTTCGTGCCTGGACCAGGGATGAGGCGCGGTCGCTCGACGTGGGCGGCTGGGTGCGCAATTGCGTCGACGGATCGGTCGAGGCTCATGTCGAAGGCGATGAAGAGGCGGTGCGCGAGCTGGTCCGGCGAATGCAGCACGGACCGCCGCACGCGAAAGTCACGGACGTCGAGGTGAGCGAAGCGCCGGCGGAGAACTCCAACCGGTTCGAAGTACGGCACTAGGCCGCGAAGGGGTCTCGCACGAGGATCGTGTCCTCGCGTTCGGGTGACGTCGAGACGAGCGCGACGGGGCAGCGGATCAGCTCTTCGATCCGGCGAACATATTTGATCGCGCGCGCCGGGAGGTCGGCCCAGCTGCGCGCCCCCTCGGTGGATTCGCACCAACCCTTGATGTCTTCGTAGACCGGCTCGACCCGGAGCTGGTCGGCGGCATGAGCGGGGAGATAGTCGATCTTTTTCCCGTCGAGCTTGTAGCCGGTACAGACTTTCACGGTCTCCAGCGTGTCGAGCACATCGAGCTTGGTCAGCGCGATGCCAGTGACTCCGCCCACCGCAACCGCCTGGCGGACCAGCACCGCGTCGAACCAGCCGCAGCGGCGCTTTCTTCCGGTGACCGTGCCAAACTCGCGCCCGCGGGTCCCAAGCTCGTTGCCGATGTCATTGTCTTGCTCGGTCGGGAACGGGCCCGATCCCACGCGCGTCGTGTAGGCCTTGGTGATGCCGAGCACGAAGCCGGCCGCCGACGGGCCGGTGCCGCTGCCTGCAGCAACGGTTCCGGCCACCGTGTTCGATGAAGTGACGAAAGGATAGGTCCCGTGATCGACGTCGAGCAGGACGCCCTGGGCGCCTTCGAACAGGATGCGCTTGCCGCCGCGCCGCGCCTTGTCGAGATCGCGCCAGACCGGGCGTGCGAAGGGCATGACGAAGTCCGCGATCTCGGCAAGGTCGCGCTTGAGGCGATCACGATCGACCGGCGGCTCGCCGAATCCGGCGCGGAGCGCATCATGGTGCGCGCAGAGGCGGTCGAGCATCGGGTCGAGATCGCCAAGCTGGGCGAGGTCGCAGACGCGGATCGCGCGGCGGCCGACCTTGTCCTCGTAGGCAGGGCCGATACCGCGCCGCGTGGTGCCGATCTTGCCCGCGCCCGACGCATCCTCGCGAAGCCCGTCGAGGTCCCGGTGGATCGGCAGGATCAGCGGGCAATTGTCGGCGATCATCAGGAGGTCGGGAGTCACATCGACGCCCTGGTCGCGGATCCGCTCGATCTCGGCTTTCAGCGCCCATGGATCGAGCACGACGCCATTGCCGATGACCGACGGCGTGCCCGTTACGATCCCGCTCGGAAGCAGCGACAGCTTGTAGGTCTTGCCCTCGACGACCAGCGTATGGCCGGCGTTGTGGCCGCCCTGGAAGCGGACCACGATGTCGGCGCGGCTGGCCAGCCAGTCGACGATCTTGCCCTTGCCTTCGTCGCCCCACTGGGCGCCGATGACGGTCACGTTTGGCACTTTTCCGATGTCCTGCAGTGCGGCCCGCGCGGCTCCTACGGACGAACCGTCACGGCGTCCAGCGTGGGGACAGGATCATTGTGCACGTGGAACAGACGATGCGGTCGCGCGTAATGCTGTTCCGCAAGCCCCACCAGGGGCTGACGAGGAACATTGGAAGGGGAAAGCCTGACATGAAAAAGACGACCATTCTTGCGATTGCGCTGGGCCTCGGCTCGCTCGCGGCCTGCAACAAGAGCCCGCAGCAGCAGGCGGCCGACAATTATGAGGCGAATGCCGACAACGCCGCCGACCAGATGCAGACCAATGTCGACAACTCGGCCGATCAGATGACCGCGAATGCCGATAATGCGTCCGACGCGATGAAGGCCGCTGCGGACAACAAGGCCGATGCGATGAAGAACGCCGCCGACAACAAGGCGGACGCGATCAAGAACTCCCACTAGCAGGCACGGGCCACCCGCACGCAGGTGGCCTGGCAAGGGCGCTCCAGCGATGGAGCGCCCTTTTTGCATCTCCGGGTCGCCCGGACCCTTCGCTGGCTAGAGCGCGAGAATGATGAATGCGATGAGACCGAATACCGCTGCGACCGGGATCAGCAGGATCTGGGTGGCGGCGGCGCCTACCGGCAGCGAGCCGCTCCCAGTCTTGATCGTCCGCGGCCACGGTCTCGAGCGCGATTCCCCTTGTGCTCCGAGCGCTGCCGGCAAACCGAGTATCATGAACACGAAGAAGCATGCGGTCAGTATCGCGAACCTGGCGGGTCCGTCCGTCGCGAAAAACACCAGGAACAGTCCGAACAATGACGCCCAGGCAAAAAGAAATGCGATCCAGATCGGCCGGGGAATGTCCGAAAAAGGGCTGGCCTTGCGCTCGACTGGTGCCGACGTCAGCTGGTCGGCGTCGTCGAGCAGCTCGGGAATATGGCGCATGGGCAATCTCCACACGCCATGTGGGCTCGGCCTATAGACCAAGCAAACGAATAGAATTGATGATTCATATCAAAACATCTGTTCCATCTGTCCGATGGTGATAAGCCCCCGCGACGGCTCTTAGGCCGTTGCGGACGCGCTCCATCAATCGCTCGTCCGCCTTGGGCGAATAGAGCGCGTAGATGGAATAGGAAAAGCGCGGCTTTTCAGGGAGCAGACGCAGTCGCCCGGTTTCAAGATGGGGACGCGCGACCTCCATCCGGAAATATCCGCTTCCACCGACCGCAAGGATATAATCCAGCGCGAGCGGGCCATGATTGATCGAAATCACAGGACTGGGTGCGTTCTGAAAAGCTGCGTGGTGATTGCTGCGGAATTCGGCACCCCAGTCCACGAAGACATCGTCTTCAGGCGCGTCTGGACCTGTTGTGACCGCGACGAGCGCTTCCTCAAGCAAGAGCTCCGTCACCAGGCCGGTGCGCGACGGCGGAGCGTAAAGGACCGCGAGATCGAGGATACCTTCCTGGACGTGGTCGATGAGACGTTCCGGCACGTCGATCTGCGCCCGGATTGCAGTATCGGCGCACTCACTCTTCATCCACACCAGCCAGTCGAGCAGCAGTGGATTCCACAGGCTATGCTCGCCACCGACGGTGGCAACATTCTCGCGCCCAACCGGCATGGCTACGTCGTGGCGCGCCCGCTCCCACACTTGGACGAGAGTGGTTGCATAGCGCAGGAATTGGTCGCCCGCCGGCGTTAGTCGGGCGCCGGACTTGTTGCGGATGAAAAGCTGCCGGTCGAGCCGGTCTTCGAGGGCGCGGACTCGCGCACTGACTGCAGTTTGCGTGACGTGAAGGTTTTGGGCTGCCCGGATGAAGCTACCGGTCTTGACGATCTCCAGGAAGGTCCGCGCGGCGACGATGTCCATTTGAATGCAACTTTTTACATATCAACGCGCAATTCTATTCCTTTGCTTGATGTTCGACAAGGACCCATATGAAATAGGCCGGCGAAGGCACCGAACTTCCGGAGCTCACCGGCGAAGGAGGATCGGATATGAAATGGGGTCGTCAAATCGACTATCACGCCTCACGCCCCTACGGCTCTGAAGAGGTGCGGGTAAGAATGGCAAACCTGATGCTGGCGTGGCTGCGCGAGATCATCAGAATCAGGCTGCGGCGCCTTCGGAAAGGGACATCCTCCGTTCCGCTGCTCCGCGACGGGCATCATGGTTTCTCGCTTCTGGGCACCGACAGCCGGCCGGGCGCCGACTGCCCGTTTCCAGCAGATATCCGGACCATCGACCCCGATTGGCGCGTCCTGCCGTAATCTGACAGCAGGCGTCAGAAGCTGAGCGGAACGACTTCCAGCACACCCGGCAGATCGCGAAGCTGCGCGGCCACTGCCGGCGTGATCGGGTCGTCGACCGCAACCAGCGCGACGGCTTCCCCCGCCTGTTCGCGCCGGCCGAGGTTGAAGGTCGCGATGTTGAGCCCGTTCTCGCCCAGCTTCGTGCCGAGCGCGCCGATGAAGCCGGGGGCGTCCGTGTTCACGATGTAGATCATCTGGCCGCTGAGGTCGGCCTCGACCGGAACGCCGAAAATCTTCACCAGCCGCGGCGCCCGGTTGCCGAACAA
>DATCJM010000349.1:0-5134 GCA_036562805.1 Sphingomicrobium sp. | reverse complement strand
TTCAAGGTTCGAGACCCCTCGGACTCCCCACTGAGGCCCGCCCTTCGCGCATGTCGGGCGGGCCTTTTCGTCGGTTTCTTGCGGCGGGCAGTCGAATCCGGATGCTGTTCCATCGAAATCGGGTGGCGCGGCGGGCCCGCGGGCGCTTTGCCAGCGCAGTTGCGCCGGCTTCCACCAGACCGAGGCGCGCTTGACTGAGTGATATAGTATAGTAATACAGTGACTCACTCGCTGCGCCGGGAGAGGCCCGCCGCATGAAGGAAGTCGAGACATGAACTTCCGGTACATCTCATCCTGGTGCATCCGTAATCCGGTCTTCCCGATCGTCCTGTTCGTCGGCCTGATGCTGGCGGGGATCGTGGCCTTCGCGAACATGCAGGTGAACAATGCGCCGGACGTCGACTTCCCGGCCGCCGACATCGAGGTCGTGCAGCCCGGCGCCGCTCCGAACGAGATGGAAACTCAGGTCACGCAGCGCGTCGAATCGGCGATCCGCGGCGTCAATGGCGTCGACGAGATCAGCAGCAGCGTCAGGGAGGGCGACAGCGACACGTTCGTCCAGTTCCAGCTCGGGACGCCGACGGATCGCGCGGTCAACGACGTGCGCAATGCGATCGCGCAGATCCGCGGCACGCTGCCGGACGGAATCCTCGAGCCGCAGATCACCCGTGTCGACGCGGAGAACGACCCGATCTCCTACGTCGGTGCGCAAACGACCGACATGACGCTCGAGCAATTGAGCTGGTACATCGACAATACGGTGGCCAAACGGCTGCTCGGCCTGCCGGGGATCGCCGCCGTCCAGCGTGTCGGCGGCGTCGACCGGACCATCCGGGTGATCCTGAACCCCGCGCAGCTCCAGGCCGAGGGAATTACCGCCGCAGAGGTCAATCAGCAGCTTCGTGCAAGCAATATGAACGGCGCCGGAGGCCGCGCGGAGATTGCCGGGTCCGAACAATCCGTGCGCGTCATCGGCAACGCGCAAAGTGCGTACCAACTGTCGCAGACGCAGATCGCGCTCCCCGGCGGCCGCTTCGTTAAACTCGCCGATCTAGGCCAGGTCCAGGACAGCAATTCCGAACAGCGTTCGCTCGCCAAGATGAACGGGCACCAGGTCGTCACCTTCATGGTCCAGCGCGCCAAGGGCGCATCGGAAGTGACGGCCTATGACTCCATGTGGAAGGAGCTGAACAAGCTCCAGGCCGAAAATCCGAAGATTCGTTACTCCGAGGTCTTCACGAGCGTCGACTATACCAAGGCGCAGTACAAATCGGCGATGGAAGGCCTGATCGAGGGCGCGATCCTCGCGGTCCTCGTCGTTCTCCTATTCCTCAGGGATATCCGCGCGACCGCAATTTCGGCGGTCGCGATCCCGCTGTCGGCGATCCCGTCCTTCTGGCTGATGAGCCTGATGGGCATCACGCTCAACTTCATGTCGACCATGGCGATGGGCCTGGTTGCCGGCGTGCTTGTCGATGATGCCATCGTCGAGATCGAGAACATCGTCAGGCACATGCGAATGGGCAAATCCGGCTATCAGGCCGCGCTCGACGCCGCTGACGAGATCGGTCTCGCCGTCCTCGCAACCACAATGGCGATCGTCGCCGTCTTCTTCCCGGTCGCGCTTATGCCGGGATTCGCGGGGCAATATTTCAAGGCCTTCGGCTTCACCGTTGTCCTGTCCGTGCTGATGAGCCTGCTCGTCGCGCGCATGGTGACGCCGCTCATTGCGGCCTATTTCCTTCGCTCGCACGGCCGACAGCCACACGCGAATTGGCGCTGGATGGATCTCTATCTCAAGATCCTCAACTGGAGCCTCGATACGACCAAGTCGCACGCGTTGCTCGAGCGGCTCCCGAAACCGAAGTTCAGTCTCGGTTATTGGGCGATTGCGCTTCTGCTCGTCTTGCTGATCGCCGGATCGTTCGTGGGCGGCACGGCGGCCGCGATGATGGGCTTCGCCACGGTTCCGTGGAACGGCGCGATCAAGTTCGTATTGTCGGTCCTGGCCGGCGGCGGCGTCGCTTACGGCGCAGGCAAGCTGATCGGCTTCGTCGTCCCGATGCTCGCGACGCGCAGCTTCGCCCAATGGCACGCGACCGTCACCGGACGATGGAATGCGCGGATGCAAGATCACCGCCTTGCCGCCGTTGGAGCGGGCGTGGCGACCCTGCTGGTCAGCGTGGTCCTGTTCGGGACGCTGTCGGTATCATTCTTCCCGCCGCAGAACAGCGACTATTCGCGCGTCAACATCACGCTTCCGCCCGGAAGCACGCTTAAGCAGACCGAGGTCGTCGTCGACCGGGTCGCCGCGATCATCAAGAAGGATTCGAGCGTCGACCGCGTGTTCGAGCGCGTCAATGTCGGCCAGGGCCACGTGAACATCGTGCTCAAGAAGAATCGCAGCATGAAGAGCACCGAATTCGAGCGCAACCTGTCGCCGACGCTTTCAGCGATGCCCGATGCGCGCGTGAGCTTCCAGAGCCAGCAGGGTGGCGGTCCCGACGGCGATTCACGCGATATCATGCTTTATCTTGGCGGCGAGGATCCGGCGAAGCTCAACGCCGTCGCGCAGGAGATCGCCAAGGAGATGGAGACGGTGCCGGGGCTTCGCGCGCCGCGCGTCGGAAGCAATCTTGCGCAGCCGGAAATCACCATCAAGCCGCACTTCGATCTTGCCGCTAATCTGGGCGTGACGACTGCCGCTTTGAGCCAAACGATCCGAATTGCGACGCTCGGCGACATTGAGCAGAACAGCGCCAAGTTCGCGCTTTCCGACCGCGAAGTCCCGATCCAGGTGTCGCTGTCGGAGAACGACCGCCGCGATCTTTCCACGCTTGAGAACCTGCCGGTGCCGACCTCGAACGGCGGCTCGGTGCCGCTGAAAGCGGTGGCGGATGTGGGCTTCGGATCCGGCCCGACGACCATTCAGCGGTCGAATCAGCTGCGTCGCCTGTCGATCGGCGCCGACCTCGCGCCCGGCGTCGTCGAGGGCGACGTGTGGGAAAAGGTCAACGCGCTGCCGACGGTGAAGCACCTGCCGGAAGGCGTTCAGAAGATGAACCTCGGCGACCAGAAATGGCAGGCAGAACTGTTGTTCAACTTCGCGATCGCACTGATCTCGGGCATCCTGCTTGTCTTCGCGGTACTGGTGCTGCTCTACCGCAGGTTCCTTGCGCCGTTCGTGAACATGGGATCGCTGATCCTCGCGCCTCTGGGCGCGGCGGTCGCGTTGCATATCGCCGGCCAGCCTGTGTCGCTGTTCGTCCTTATCGGGATCCTCATGCTGTTCGGCATCGTCGCCAAAAATTCGATCCTGCTCGTCGATTTCGCGGTGGAGATGATGAACCACGGCATGAAGAAGAATCAGGCGATCTGGGAGGCCGGCCACAAGCGTGCACAGCCGATCGTCATGACCACCGTCGCGATGGTCGCCGGTATGCTGCCGACCGCAATCTCGATCAGTGGCGACAATAGCTGGCGCGCACCGATGGGCATCACCGTGATCGGCGGGCTTATCTTCTCGACGGTGCTGACGCTGGTCCTGGTGCCCGCCTATTTTTCGATCGCAATCTCGATCGAGACCCGGCTGGCGGCGCTCTTGCAGCGGTGGATCGGAAGCGACGCGCATGCCGCGCCGATGCATCCCGTCGCGGCGGAGTAAAAGGCGCTTACTCTTCCGTCCTGACCAGAACGGTTTCGCCGATCAGGAAGAAGAGCAGGAATGGAGCCCAGGCGGCGACCAGCGGCGGATAGGCCCCGGCGTTACCCATCGCGAGACTGAAATTGTCGGCGACGAAATAAGCGAACCCCAAGGCCATGCCGAGCGACGCGCGGAGCAGCAGGCGGCCGGAACGCGCCAGGCCGAATGCGGCGACTGCGGCCAGCAAAGGCATGAGCAAGATCGAGAGCGGCTGCGAGACCTTGTGAGCAAGGCCGGCGCGCGCTTCATCAGTTGGGCGGCCGGCTTCCTCCAGCTCTGCGGTGCGGCGCTTGAGCGTCCAATAGTCGAGCTCGGTCGGGTCGACCTTCGCGATCGTGAATTGCTCCGGCGTCACGCCGCGCAGCCCCACCATCGCCGGATAATGCCGAACCACGTTCTGGTTCGCGTCGTAGGTCTGGACGTTCCTGAGCAGCCATCCGCCCGAAGTGGGCGTCGCCCGATCCGCGTTGATCACGCGCTGGAGAACGCCGCCGCTGCGGTCGTAAATGCTGACTCGCTGGAGGACCATGCGCGGGCCGTGTCCCGCCACGAGCCCAGCGCGGATGAGGTCGTCACCCATCAGCAGCCATGCATTGCCGATGACCCCGCTCGTCGGCGGAATCGGCTTGTAGCCATTGTCCGACCAGGCGTTGACCACCCGCGCGCTGTTCACCACCACGCCTTCGTTGAAGGCAAACAGAGCGGCCGCGATGCCGATACTCGCGATAACCAGCGGCGCGAGGATTTGGTGCGCGGAAAGGCCCGCGGCCTTCATCGCAACGACTTCGCTGTTCTGATTCAGGCCGACGAACGCGATGAGTGTGCCGAGAAGCACCGAGAAAGGCAGGAATCGCGACACCAGCAGCGGGATTCGAAGCGCCGCGTAATGCCACAGCGCCGAGTCACCGTTGCCCGGTACTGCCAATATCTTTCCAGCCTCACCCAGAAGGTCGAGGGTTTCGAGCACGAGCACGAGTGCAAATAGGACGGCGAAGCTGCGGGTCAGGAACAGCTTCACCATGTACAGAGCGAGCCGGCGCGACGGAAAGAAGCCGAAGTTGATCATGCTTCAGCGGGCTCACGGCCGCTGGGAAGCATCGAACGGAACATGCCGGCGATCTTGGCGAAGAATCGTTCGAGCGCTCCGATCGGCTGTCCCCCCGGACGATGGGCGAGGACGTGGTACATCCACAGGATCATCGAGGCGAAGAGGATCAGCGGAATCCCGAGCGACAAAATCGGATTGAACTGGCCGTGAGCGCCCATCTGCTGCCCATATTGATTGACCTTGTGGTAGGCGACGACGACCAGGATCGCGACAAAGATGCCAAGGCCCGACGAGCTCCGCTTCGGCGGGACAGCGAGCGAGACCGCGAGCAGCGGCAGCATGAACATCATCAGCACCTCGACGAGGCGGAAGTTCATGTTCGC
>DATCJM010000108.1:0-21009 GCA_036562805.1 Sphingomicrobium sp. | reverse complement strand
GCCGGTAGGAATAATCGGCCGTCGCGAAGGGCCCCACGAGCGTCCACAGCATCCGCACGCCTTTGCCGGTCATGTTCGGGAACAAAGCGGTGGTACGGAGGAGGTCGATGCCGACGCGTATCCCGCGGAAGCGGTTCCCGGCGAGGTCGACCGCGCCTTTGGCAACAGCGCGCAGCTCGGGTGACGCAGCCGTCAGCTCACCGTCGAGCACGCGGTCCTTGAGGGTCGCGCTGCCGCGCACCGTCACCGAGGGCGCGGTCAGGCGCTGGAGCTTGCCGGTCAGGAACTGCGCCGGCGCCCACTGCCCCTGGAGGCGGTACCGCCCCTCATCCACGCCGAGCGCGAGGCGCGCGGTCGGGCGGCCGGAAAGGTCGAGCGCGGCGCTGCCCCGCCAGCGGGTCCAGCTGCCGCGCCCGCCGACCGCAAGATTGATCGATCGCTTCGTTCCGATGATTGCCGGAACCAGTCCGTCGGCGGGCGAGACCACGCGTGCGGCGACGTCGAACTTGTCGCGGTCGGGTTCGGCATCGATGTGGACCGCGATGCGGTCGCCGCCATTGTTCATGAGCGCCTGCAGCTCGACCAGCGCCCGACCGGAATGGACGTCGGCCTTGCCCCAGACACGACCGCTTCGGGCCTTTCCGCCGACCTGCGGGCCGACGTCCAGCCGATCGACCCGGAGCTCGCCAACGTGGATGTCGAAGCCCGGAAGGATCGGCCCCTTCTTCGTGCTCGGCTTGAGCTTCGGAAGCCGGACGAGTGTGACCTGCTGCGCCGTCGCGCTGCTGATGCTGAGCTTGTTTTCGAGCCATGCACCTGGCGTCCAGTCGAGCTTGATGTCGGGCGAGGTCAGGAAAACGCCGCGCTGATCCTCGACGGCGACATTATGGAGCTCCGACTTGCCGAAGATCGAACCGTCGATGCGGCCGATCCGGATGCGCAGGCCCGACGCGGTCTCGAATTTCGCGAGGCGGTCGACGATGAAGCGGTGGCCGGGCGAGCTGTCGAGCAGGACGAGCAGCACGGCGAGTCCGAACAGAAGCGCGACGAACAGCGCGAACAGCTCGTTCAGCAGGCGCCAGCGCCAATCGGGCCGCAGGCGGACCTTGGTCGTCTCCGGACTGGTTTCCTCGATGACGGCTTCGGGCATCAGAATGCCTGCCCGAGCGACACCGTCACGGCGACCGGACCGTCGCCCTTCTGCCGGTTGAGCGGCACTCCCAGGTCGATGCGGATCGGACCGAAGCTGGAATAATATCGAACTCCGGCGCCAACGGCGAAGCGCCACTTGCCCGAGCCGGGGAGCGCCTTGGTCGTCAGCGCGCCACCGTCGAAGAACGGAACGACGCCAAAGTTACCGCCGAACTGCTTGAGGCGGATGCGGCTTTCGAGCGCGAATTCGGCGAGGCCGCGGCCGCCTTCGGGGTCGCCGACCGCGTCCTTGGGCCCAAGCTGCTGGTATCCATAGCCGCGCACCGATCCGCCGCCGCCCGAGTAGAAGCGCCGCGACGGAGCAAGATCGAAAGAACTGGCGCCCATTATCGTGCCGAGCCGGACGCGCCCCGCGAGGACGATGTTGTCCGAAATCGGCCGGTAGGCGCTCGCGTCGATCTGCGAGCGGACATAGGTGAGGCTCTGCCCGTGCCCCGAATATTCGGGGCTGACCCAGCCGCTCAGCCGGAAGCCGCGTGTCGGGTCGAGCAGGCTGTCGCTGCCGTCATAGCCAAGGCTGAGCGGGAGCGCGGCGATGAAGAAGGTGCGCGTGTCCTTGATCCCATCCGGGCTGAACACGCCATTCTCGTCCGTGGCCAGGACCTGGGCGCCATAGGTCCAGGTCCACTGCTTCTGCCAGATGAAATTGCTCAGCCGCTCGATATGGCCGTCGAGCAGGATGGTCTTGGCTTCGAACGCGTCGAATTTCTGGTGCGAAGCGGTGAACTGGAGGTCGAGCGTCTGGTCGCGCTTGCGGAAATTGGAGCGGCGAAACTCGATGCCGGCGAGCTGCTCCATCGTTCCCGCGATCCCCCGCAGCGTCAACGCGCCTTCCGGGTTGAAGAAGTTGCGGTCGGTCCAAGTCGCCTCGAGGAGCGCGCCCTGGCCAGTTCCATAGCCGATGTCGCCGGCGATCGTATGTGACGGCGCGGGTTCGAGCCTGACATCGATGTCGACGATGCGGCCGCCTTGGACCGGTACTACCTTGATGTCGGCATTGGCGACGAGCGTCGTCTGGATCAGCGCCCGGCGAAGGTCGTCGAGCTTCGAGCGTTGGAACGGGTCACCTGGCTTGAAGCGGGCGATGATGCCGACGTGATGGGCGCCGAACGGAGGCCGGCCGGAGACGTGGATCGCGCCGAAGCGGGCCACTGGCCCCGGGTTCACTGGCAGCGACAAGGTGGCGAGATGAGTCTGGTGATTTACCTCGACGTCCTGCTGCCCGATCTTGGCGCTGGCAAAGCCCTCTTCGCCGAGCGCGGTGGTCAACGCGGACCCGGCGGTGATGACGTCCTGCGCGATCACGGGGTCACCCGCTTTCACGGCGAAGGTCTGACGGAGATTAGCCGCAGCCGGGCCCGCACCCTCGAGTCCGGGGAGCTCAACCGACGCGAAATGGTATTGGACGCCCGGGTCGGCCGTGAGAATTACGCGCAGCGCGTCGCTGGTTCGCTCCGTACGCGCCTCTACTGACGCATCATAATAACCCTGGCTCCGCAGCAATTCGGTGAGCAGGTCGGAGTCGGCGGCGGCGCGCCGGCCGATCTGCGCCGCGTTGGCCTGGTCCTTGCGCTCGGCCTGGAGCGTCGATTGTTCGCGGAAGCTCGTCAGCAAGGCTTCTGCGCCGCCGACGGCCGACAGGCCTTCTACCGCGATCGTATAACGCAGGGCGCCCTGGACCTCGATTGGCTCGGATCCTTTTTTGCCCTTCGCGATAACCGGCTGTGGCGGCGTCGCGGTCTCTTTCGCGTCGAGCTGCGGCCATTCGACGCCAAGGTCGGGCATCGGGGCGAGCGGCGCGTTCGGATCGAGCTCGGCCGGCTCGGTCGGCTGCGGCGGTGTGGTCGGCACGGGCGCCGCCTGGCCATGTGCAGGCGCCGCAACGAAAGCGGCCCACCCGACTGCGCATAGCAATGGCGCCGCTCTCGACACTGAACCCCGCCCGCTCATCAAGTGAGCAGCCTTAGCTACGGCTCCTGAACGACGCCAGTCCGGCAGACCCGGCCACCGCGGCCAGTGCCAGCCGAGGCAGCATTTTATTTCAAGATGTTAGTGAACGGTCCCGCGAACCTGGTCGCTGCTCAGGGTCGCGATCACCCGCTCGATATGCCGCCAGTGGCAGAAGCGCGCGACATTGCCGTCGTCGCGGCTCCGCTCGGCGCGCACCGCCGCTTCGAACGCCGCATCTTCGCCAAAGCGGTCGATCAGGTCGGATGCATCAGCAAGGGCGAGGCGGCCGTGAATGAATGGGGCGTCCATGCGACCGATCATACATCGCCCCTGTTTCGCGACTGCGGACAAAGTTCGTCAACCGGTCGTTGACCATGTGGTGGCGTTCGCAACGGCGGTCTGCCATGGGCGGCGACATGCAAGGCAGCTCGACCCGCGCCGGAGGATGTTTCCTCACCCTGTTCCTGCTGCTCGGCTTCCTGTTCGGGCTGTCGATCCGCAACCCGCTCAAGGGCGTGCTGATCGGTCTGGCCATCGGCGCCGCGCTAGCGACCGGCACCTGGCTGATCGATCGACGGCGCCGCGGGGATTAGACGATCCGGCGTCCAGACCAGATCACCCGCCCGATCACCTTGACCTGGTCGAGGCTGCAGTCGGGCCAGTCCGGGTAAGCAGGATTGTCGGACTGGACGGTGAACCGCCGCCCCATCGGATTGAGCGCAAGCCGCTTGACCACCACCGCGTCGTCGATCCGCAGCACATAGATTCCATCGCGCAGCCGGTCGGTCGAATCCCCGAGGTCGACGAGAATGTCGTCCCCCGGGTTAAGCGTCGGCGCCATCGAATCGCCGTCGACGCGAACGATCGAGAGCTTCGAAGGCTGGCTTGCGGTGAGCGCCTTCAGCCAGCGCTCGTCGAATGCGAAATAGGGTTTTCCGAATTCCTCGCTAACGACGGCGCCCGGGCCGGCCGAAACGGCGACCGGGTGGCGCTTCACGCTGACGAGGCCGTTCGCCGGATGCTCGCTTTCCGGCGGGCCGCCGAGCAGGCTCTCGGAAACGGAGAAGTAGCGCGCGAGCTTGCGGCGCTCCTCCTCCTTCAGCCGCTTCGGAACGCCTCGGCGGACGAATTGCTGGATGTACGCCGGATTGCGGCCGAGCATGCGCGACAGCCCGGCGAAGTCTTCGCCGCGCTCAGCGCATAGCCGCTCGAGAAAGAGGCGGGGATCCGGCAGCATTAATACGCTCTTAGTACTGATAGGAAACTCCCTAGACAAGTAGGAAATGCGTTGGGAATGGATGTTCAGCCGAGTCGCGAGACTTAACAAGGACATGAGCGGTGCATTTGCTTAGAGAAGTAGAAAAATTCCTGCGTCACAATGACACTCCCCCAACCCGATTCGGTCGCGAAGCCGTTGGAGACCCACGTTTTGTTTTCGACTTGCGAAACGGGCGCGACCCGCGTCCGCAAACGGTCGAGCGCGTTCTCGCCTATCTCGAGGCAGTCGCACAATGATGCGGATCGCCATGTCGAGCGCAGCGTCGGCGCTGCTTCGGACCCTTGTCGCGCGCGCTGCCGTGTCGCGAGATAGGATTTTGCTTACGGAGGCACAATCAATCGATTGGCAGTCGCTGACCTTCACGGGCGAGCGTCACTATATCGACTTGCGCGTGATCGGACGGGATGCAGCATCGGCTGTCGAGCGGATGTGCGTCGGCCTCGCCGACGCAGAGTTCAGCATCCCCGGAGTGATCGTCGCGGATGTCGGCGTGGTTGGGCAGCCGCATGTTGCTGCCGACGGATCGGTGAGCGTCACCATCGAAGCGCTGACCGTGAGCGAAGATTAAGCGAGAGACCGACGAAGGTCGGCAAGTGCCTCGTGAAGTGCCGCGGAAGCGTCCGGCGCCGACGCAGCAGAGGCTTCACCTGCCAAATGCCGATCGATCCGCGCCTTGAGCTGGCCCGCTGTCGGCATTGCAGCCGGATCGAAAAGGCGAACGACGCGGGAGTCGGGCCCGAGTTCGGCTAGGATGTCATCGAGGACGAGCGCTTCGTCGGCCGCGCGCGTTACAGGCTGGAAAACGTCTGTGAGCAGCAATTCGGCCGGCTGGTTCGCCGCGACCGCATCGATCTCTCGAACATCGAACACGGCAACGGGCAGTTTCGCGGCGCGCGGGCCGACCGTGTTCAACAGCCGCCGCGAGAGGAGGTACGAGACTGCGGCAACTCCGCCCGTCTCCGCCCAGCCGACGGTCGCGGTCGAAATTGGCATCAGCAGTGAATAAGCCGCATAAGCTGCAGCGACCGCAAGCAGCGCCGAAGCTGCCCGGTCGACGTTGCGTTCGATGCGAATGACCGTTCCCGCGTCCATGGCGGGATCAGCTACACGGAAATTCTTGCGATTGGGTTAGGCAGGCACTTCGGTGGCGTGACGGATTTCAGAGACCGGCGACTGGTTTTCGATGAGCTCGATAAGCGCGTTGGTGAACGCGTCGACGTCGTCCGGATTGCGGCTGGTGACGATATTGCCGTCAGTGACCGCCGCTTCGTCGACCACTGTTGCTCCGGCATTGCGCAGGTCTGTGCGGATCGACGGCCAGCTCGTCGCGGTGCGGTCGCGAAGCAGATCGGCTTCGACCAGCAGCCACGGGCCGTGACAGATGGCCCCGATCGGCTTTCCCTGCTCGGCGAACAGACAGATTAAGGCAATCACGTTCCCGTGCATCCTGAGCTGATCAGGATTGCGCACACCGCCGGGCAGGATCAGCGCGTCGAAATCGCCGGCATTGGCGTCGTCGATCGTCAGGTCGGGCTTGATCGTCTTGCCGGGCTCGTCGTGGACGGTCGCCTGGATCGGATCGCTCGACAGTGAAGCAAGGACGACCTTGGCCCCGCGCTCCTGCAAAATCTGCCGCGGCCCGAACAGCTCCGATTCCTCGAAGCCGTCCGTTGCGACGATCAGAACCTTCGCATCTGTAATTTTCATTGGGACGACTCCTCCTCATACTCAGGAACTCGCGCCCTCGCTCGCTCGCTTAGGAGTCCAAACGAATTGAGTGAAGGCGTTGTTGCGACACAGCATTGATACCGAGCCGGGAATCAGCCGGAAGCGGATCGGCCGCTATTGGGCTTATTTCGACAGCGACGGAAAGCGCATTACCGATCGGGACGAGATCGACCGCCTCAACGCGGTCGGCCTTCCTCCCGCCTATGAGAAAGCCTGGTTTTGCGCGGACCGCGACGGCCACCTCCAGGCGACCGGGGTGGATGCGCGCGGCCGCAAGCAATATCGCTATCACGCGCAATTCCGCGAGAAGCGGGACAGTGCGAAATATGAAGGGCTGGTCGAGTTCGGGAAGGCCCTGCCGCGGCTCCGCCGCCGCGTCGAACAGGATCTGAAGCGGCGGAAGCTCGAACGGGATACCGTGCTCGCCGCGGTCGTGCGCCTGCTCGACACCGAGCACATTCGCATCGGCAATGAGCAATATGCGCGCGAGAACAAGAGCTTCGGCGCGACCACGCTGCGCACGCGCCATCTGCGCCGCAAGGGGCAAGGACTGATGATGCGGTTCACCGGCAAGCACGGGATCGTGCACGAGGTGAAGATCACCGACAGCAACTTGAAGCGGATCTGCAAACGCTGCCAGGAGCTGCCCGGCCAGATGTTGTTCCAATATGTGAACGGCGACGGGGAGCCGAAGCCGGTCACGTCCGGTGACGTCAACGAATATATTAAGCAAGCGACGGGCGGCGACTTCACCGCCAAGCATTTCCGCACCTGGAGCGCGAGCGTCATCGCCTTCGACCAGATGCTGAAGAAGGCGGAAAACGCGCGCATCAGCGTCAAGACGGTGGTCGAGCCGGTGGCGGAGGCGCTCGGCAATACGCCGGCGATCAGCCGCAAATCCTATGTGCACCCCAAGCTGCTCGAATGCGTGAAGGCGGACCCGCGCGATCCGCTCGGCGGAATGGAGCGGCCGAAGGGACGCAAGCGCCTGTCGGGCGCCGAAGTCGGCCTGCTCGAATTCCTCAGCCGCCGCGGAAGGCGCAAGGCTGGTTCAGGGAAGCAATCAGCCGCCGCTTGATTGCGGCTGAACGGGACGCCAAGACAGTCCCATGGGGGATCGCCTCGCGACCTGGTTCGCTGCCAATCACGACGGGCTGATGATCGGCATTTCCGTCGCCGCCGGGCTGGTCGCGGCAATGCTGATCCTGCGCGAGATCGGCCGACGCGCCGTCCGCAACGATCCCGCAGGCTGGGGCTGGCGGTCGGTGATCGGCCGTGTGCTCGCGAAGACAAGCCTCGCCTTCATGGTCCTCGCCGCGGCCGATGTCGTCGCGACCTATGCCGAGCTGCCGCACAAGGTCGCCCGTCTTCTCGACATCGCCTTCGTCATCGCCTTCGCGCTCCAGGGCGCGGTGTGGGGCCGCGAGCTCATCCTCGGTCTGATTGGCCGCAAGGTGGCCGAAGAGCAGGGCTCGGGATCGTTAGGCAATGCGATGGCGATCATCCGCCTGCTGGTCAGCGTCGCTTTGTTCGCGATTGCCGTCATCCTGATCCTCGAAAATCTGGGCGTGAACGTGACCGCGCTCGTTGCGGGCCTCGGCATTGGCGGCATCGCCATCGGTCTCGCCGCGCAGGGCATTTTTGCCGACCTGTTCGCCGCCCTCTCCATCCTCTTCGACAAGCCGTTCAAGAAGGGCGACACGATCCGCTACGACAACAGCACCGGCACGGTCGAACGGATCGGCCTCAAGACAACGCGGCTGCGCTCGATCACCGGCGAGCAGCTGATCATGGCCAACACCAAGCTGCTCGAGCGCGAAATCCACAATATGGCGGAAGCGAAGGCGCGCCGGGTGACGCTCTATCTCGCCGTCAGCGGCGATGCGTCGGCCAAGTCGATCGATGCGGTGGCTGCTGCGGCTGGAGCGGCGGTGGCGGCGCAGAAAGGATGCAAGCTCGTCCGCTGCGCCCTCGCCGGGGCCGGCGGCGGCGGACTGGCGTTCGATCTGGTCTATGACGATGCGACGCGCGATTCGGACAAGCTCGCGGCGGACCGGGCGGCTATCCTGCGCGCGCTTGTCGAGCGTCTGCAGGGGCACAAGCTGCAGCTCGCACGCGCGTCCGATCAGCCGCCTGCGCCGCTACCTTTCTGATGCCGGTCGCAGGGCTGGACGAGATTCGGGCGCGGGTTGGCGACGAGGTCGGCGCATCTTCCTGGATCGCGATCGACCAGGAGCGGATCGACGCCTTCGCCGATGCGACGGAGGACCGGCAGTTCATTCATATCGATGGCGGCGCCGCGTCACAGACCCCATTCGGGGGGACGATCGCGCACGGTTTCCTGTCGCTGTCGCTGCTCTCCCGCATGGGCGCCGAGGCCATGTTGATGCCGGCGGGAGCGAAGATGGCGATCAACTATGGGCTCGATCGTGTTCGCTTCCTCGCGCCTGTGCGCTCGGGCAAGCGCGTGCGCGGGCGGTTCACGCTTGACTCGGTGGAGGAGAAAGCCGTGGGGCAGATCCTGATGCGCCATAGCGTGACAGTGGACATCGAGGGTGACGACAAGCCGGCGCTGAGCGCGGTGTGGCTGACCCTCGTCGTGGTTTGAGGAGAATAGAATGGCTCGCGACGCCGTGATCGTTTCCACCGCGCGGACGCCGATCGGCCGCGCCTACAAGGGCGCGTTCAACGCGACCCTTGGTCCGACGCTCGGCGCATTGTCCCTGAAGCCAGCGATCGAGCGCGCGGGGATCGATCCGGGCGACATCGACGACGTCGTATGGGGCGCGGTGCTGACCCAGGGCACGCAGTTCGGCAATATCGGCCGCCAGGTCGCACTCCGCGCCGGATGCCCTGTCAGCGTGTCCGGCATGACGATCGATCGCCAATGCTCGTCGGGCCTGATGGCGATCGCCACCGCGGCCAAGCAGATCATCATCGACAAGATGGATGTCGTCGCAGCCGGCGGCCAGGATTCGATCAGCATGGTCCAGACGCCCGAGATGCGGATCGCGCCCGACCCGTCCCTGATCGCGATGCACAAGCATGTCTACATGCCGATGCTGCAGACCGCCGAGACGGTGGCGAGGCGCTACGGCATCAGCCGCGAGCGGCAGGACGAATATGCGCTGAAGAGCCAGCAGCGCACGGCCGCAGCCCAGGCCGCCGGGCGCTTCGACGCCGAGATCGTGCCCGTGACGACGACCATGATGGTCAAGGACAAGGAGACCGGCGAAGTCTCGCAAAAGGAAGTGACGCTCTCGAAGGACGAGGGCAACCGCGCGGATACGACGCTCCAGGGGCTATCCGGCCTCAACCCCGTGCTCGGCCCCGACACCTCGATCACCGCCGGCAATGCGAGCCAGCTCTCCGACGGCAGCTCCGCTACGATCCTGATGGAAGCGAGAGAGGCTGAACGGCGCGGGCTGAAACCGATGGGCCGCTATGTCGGCATGGCGGTCGCCGGCACCGAGCCGGACGAGATGGGCATCGGCCCGATCGACGCCGTCAGGAAGCTGCTCAAGCGCTTCGACCTCGGGATCGACGACATCGGCCTGTGGGAGTTGAACGAGGCTTTCGCCGTCCAGGTCATTTACAGCGCCGAGCAGCTCGGCATCCCCGAGGACCGTCTGAACGTCGATGGCGGCTCCATCTCCATCGGTCACCCTTACGGAATGAGCGGCGCGCGGATGACGGGCCACGCGCTGATCGAAGGCAAGCGGCGCGGCGTGAAATATGTCGTCGTCACCATGTGCGTCGGCGGCGGCATGGGCGCGGCAGGGCTGTTCGAAGTGCTTTGAACCGAAAGGCAGCGACGCGGGTTAGTCAGAAAAAGGGAGGAGCACGAATGCCCGAATCGAATTGCCCGCTCATCGAGCGGATTGCCCGCGTCCTCGCCGGAGCAGCGCTGAGCAGCAACGCCGAGGGAAGCGATCCGTCCGCCGCCGAGAAGGTCGATCTCGCCTGGCGGGAGCATTTGAACCAGGCTGCTGCAGTCCTCCACACCGCGCGCGAACCGGATGAGGCGATGGCCGCCGCGGGCGATGTCCACACATGGCGCAGGATGGTTGAAGCCGCGCTGGCGCAGCGGATCGATTGAGCCCACGCGATTCCAGCAGCAGCAAGAGCAAGCGGCGCAGCGCTGACCCGCGCTGGACTCTGGCGTGCTGCGTCCTCGCGTCCAGCCTGAGCTTCGTCGACGGGTCGGTGACCAGCGTCGCGCTTCCCGCGATCCGGTCGAGCTACGGCGCAGGCGCACTGCAGGTGCAGTGGGTGGTGAACGCCTATCTGCTTCCGCTCTCGGCATTGCTGCTGCTGGGCGGCGCGCTCGGCGACCATTTCGGACGGCGGCGATTGCTGATCGGCGGGACGACCTTGTTCGGGCTTGCGTCGCTCACCTGCGCGCTCGCGCCAAGTCTGCCGCTGCTGCTCGCCGCCCGCGCTGTTCAGGGTGTCGGTGCCGCGCTTCTTCTCCCGAACAGCCTCGCTCTGCTCAACGCCGCTTATTCGGGCGCGAAGCGCGGACGCGCGGTCGGTATCTGGGCTGCATCCGGAGCCGCAATGGCCGCGGTCGCGCCGCTTCTCGGAGGTTGGCTCGTTGGCACGGTGGGCTGGCCGGCGATCTTCTACATCAACCTGCCGCTCGCCTTCGGAGCAATCCTCGTCGCGCTCAAGTTCGTCGCCGAGAGCCTCGAGCCGGGCGGCGGACGTACCGACTACGCCGGCGCGCTTCTCGCGACTGCAGGGCTCGGTGGCCTGACCTATGGCCTCACCTTGTGGTCCGCGCATCGCCGGCTCGAGTCCGTCGCTCTGATCACCCTCATCGGCGGGATCGGCCTTCTTGGCGCGTTCCTTGCGGTCGAAAACCACCGCCGCGAGCGCGCGATGATGCCGCTGAACCTGTTCGCCAACCGATGCTTCTCCGGCCTCAACCTTTTGACCTTCCTGCTATACGGCGCCTTCGCCGTCGCGATGCTGCTGATCCCCTATGTTCTAATCACCAGCGGCGGCTACTCGCCAGTCCAGGCCGGTCTGGCGCTGTTGCCCCTCCCCCTCCTGATGACATCGCTTTCACCGCGAATGGGGAGTCTTTCAGCCCGCATCGGCCCTCGAATTCCCCTCACGATCGGACCGTTGGTGGTTGGCGCAGGCATATCACTCGCCTGGCTCGCCGGCCCGCACAGCCTGTATTGGACCGGCGTGTTCCCCTCGATCCTGGTGATGGCGGCGGGGATGACGATCGCCGTCGCGCCGCTGACGTCATCGGTTCTCGGCTCTGTGGAAGAGAAGCATGTCGCGCTCGCGTCAGGGTTCAATAGCGCGGTTGCGCGGACGGGGGGCCTGATTGCAACGGCCCTGCTCGGTGCAGTGCTCGCGCAGGAGGGCGATCAGCTGTTCAGCGGCTTCCATGTCGCGATGACGGCCGCGGCGGTCGTCTCCGCGCTCGCCAGCCTCGTCGCGCTGACGATGCTCGGCGGCGTCAAAATGAAGAATCCCGCCTAAGCGTTCTCGGCGATGAATTTCTCGACGACGGGCGCGATGCGCTCGCGCCATTTGCGGCCGTTGAAGATCCCGTAGTGGCCGACGTCGCTGGCCATGAAATATTGCTTCTTCGCCTTGGGCAGCTTCGTCGCGATATCGAGCGCCGCCCTGGTCTGGCCGATGCCCGAGATGTCGTCGCGTTCGCCCTCGATCGCGAGCAGCGCCGTGTCGCGGATCCCCGCCGGGTCGACTAGCCGACCGCGATGCCGCATCGCCCCCTTCGGCAGCAGATGCCGCTGGAACACCACGTCGACGGTCTGCAGATAGAATTCCGACGTCATGTCGCAGACGGAGCGATATTCGTCGTAGAACCTTCGCGTCGAGGCGGCCCCTTCTTCATCGCCCTGGACGAGGTGCTTGAACATCTCCCAATGGCTGACGAGGTGCGAGCCGAGATTCATGGTCATGAAGCCGGCGAGCTGGAGGAAGCCCGGATAGACCTTCCGCCCCGCGCCCGGATAGATCATCGGCACGGTCGCGATGACGTTGTGCTCGAACCAGCTGAACGGCCGCTGCGTTGCGAGCGTATTGACCGCCGTAGGCGCTTCGCGCGTGTCGATCGGGCCGCCCATCATCGTCAGCGACTTCGGCCGCCAGGCATTCTTGTCGGCGTTCATCAGGGCCGTCGCTGCGAAGGCCGGCACAGCTGGCTGGCACACCGCGAGCATGTGTGGCCGCTCGCCGGTCGTCTTCCCGATATGTTCGAGAAATTCGATCAGATAATCGATATAATCGTCGAGGTCGAAGCTGCCGTCCGACAGCGGCACGCATTTCGCGTCGCGCCAATCCGTGATGTAGACGTCGAAGCTCGGCAGGAGCCGCGCGACGGTCCCGCGCAGGAGCGTCGCATAATGGCCCGACATCGGCGCGACGATCAGCAGCGGCGGCCCCTTGTCGACGCCATCGCGCGAGAAATGCTTGAGTTGCCCGAACGGCTTGCGAAGCAGGATTTGCTCGTCGACGCGGACGTCCTTGCGGCCGACCCTGACCCTGTCGATGCCGAATTCGGGCTTTCCGCGCGGCGCAGCGGCATGGGCGAAAACCTCGAGGCTCGCCGCCACCATCGGGCTCATCGCGCTATAGCCAAAGGGATTGGCGGGGTTGTTCAGCCATCCGGCGCCCAGGCCAGCAAGCTTGCTCGCACCTGCGAGAAGCGAGCGCTGCACTTCATAGGCGTCGTAGAGCATCCAGCCTCATTTCCAGTTCGGACCCGCCACTGATGTGGCGATGAGACGAACCGCTGGCAAGGCGAATTGTTGCGCCGCAGCAAGGACGTGGGGATAAGTGAGGGTTGACGCTCACGGCTTGTGCGCTCGTCGCACCCTTCCGGACGACGGCTCAGAAGAGTGGACTATGCATGCCCACGCCCATGTACGCGAGCGCCGGGACGACGGCATCCTTGCTCAGCATCGCGATCAGGAGCACGATGTTCGCTCGCTTGTTGCGGACAGCAAGCAAAGCGACCAGCAGACCGAAATAAGCGACATCATTTGCAAAGCCGAGCGGCACGCGGATGAAACGACTGCCGATTGCCAGCAGGACGGCGGCGGCAATGATGTTGCAGAGCAGGATACCCCCGAACACCCACTGCTTGTGACGGTAGTAATATACGTCGAAGTCGGGCCACTCGACGAAGTTCCTCGGAAAGACGAGCCGCGCAGCAAGATAATAGATGCCGGCCAGGAGCACGCCCGCGAGCAGGTAGAGGAAATAGGGCCGTCCCGACATTCCCCTCAGTTCCCACCCGATCTCCCAGAAAGAGGTGAGGTCGACGGTCACGAACAGGCCGAGCAGCGGCGTTAGCCACCCGATCCTGATTTTATGCCGCTCCTGCAAGGTATTGCCAAAACCCGCGAAAATTTGCGCCAGGGCGAGCCCGAACAACAGGCTGTAGAGCGAGAAGACGTACTCGAAGATGGTCATGAGAGCCCCCTCCCTTCCGCTTAATACGCAATCCGCGACGCGCACACAGCAGCCCTTTTCATTATCCGCTTTCGTTCGGCACAGACGCTCGGCACGCTTGAGCCCACAACCATTTGAGGCGCCGGCTGCCGGCTGTTAGAGGCGCGCCATGGCGATCCCGTCTGCGAACCGCCCCAAGGGCCGCTCGATCAAGAACCTGCGCATGGTGTGGAGCTTTGCCGGCCGCTACCCAGGTCGGATCGCCGCGGCCGGGCTCGCCCTGCTGATCGCGGCGGCGGCGGCGACCTCGATTCCCTACGGGCTCAAGCTGGTCATCGACAAAGGCTTCGGCACCGGCGCGGGCGATCCGCATCATATCGCACGTTGGTTCGAGGGGCTGCTCGGCGTCGTTGTGGTCATGGCGATCGCGACCGCGTTTCGCTTCTATTTCGTGTCGTGGCTCGGCGAGCGCACCGTCGCCGACATCCGCCTCGCGGTGCACCGCAACCTGCTGCGCCTTTCGCCGGGATTCTTCGAGGAGAACCGGCCGGCCGAAATCACTTCGCGCCTGACCGTCGACACGACGATCATCGAGCAGGTCGTCGGCACCACCATCTCCGTCGCGCTTCGCAACACGATCATGGCCTTCGCCTGCGTGATCATCATGTTCGTGCTCGCGCCCAAGCTCGCGGGGCTGATGATGCTCGGCGTGCCCGTGGTGATGGTCCCGATCATCGTGCTTGCCCGCCGCGTGCGAGCGATCTCGGTCAAGAGCCAGGATCGTATCGCGGACGTCGGCACGGTCACCAGCGAAGTGCTCGGCGCGATGAAGATCGTGCAGGCGTTCAACCAGCAGGGCCGCGAAGCGCAGCGCTTCTCGGACGCGGTGGGGCGTGTCTTTGAGACCGCCAAGCGCCGCATGCGCGTGCGCGCGTTCATGACCGCGATCGCAATTACCCTGATGTTCAGCGCGATCGTGTCGGTGATCTGGATCGGCGCGGTCGATGTTTCGGCGGGGCGCATGACCGGCGGCACCATTGCAGCATTCGTTCTCTACGGCGGGCTGCTAGCCGGCGGTCTCGGCAATTTGTCGGAAGTCTATGGCGATCTCCTGCGCGCTTCGGGTGCGTCCGAACGATTGTCGGAATTGCTGCATGCGCAGTCCGACATTCGCGCGCCCGCGGAGCCGGTGAAGCTGCCGGAGCCTGCGCTTGGCGCGCTCACATTCGAGGACGTGACCTTCCATTATCCGACGCGGCCCGAAGCGAGCGCGCTCGAGGAGTTCAGCCTCGACGTGAAGTCGCGCGAGCGGCTCGCGCTGGTCGGCCCGTCGGGCGCGGGCAAGACGACGATCTTCCAGCTCGCCGAGCGCTTTTACGACCCGCAGCAAGGGCGCGTTTTGCTCGACGGAGTCGATTTGCGCGACGCCGATCCCGCCGACGTCCGCGAGCGGATCGCACTCGTGCCGCAGGAGGTGGTGATCTTCGCCGCTTCGGCGCGCGACAATCTGCGCTACGGTAATTGGGAGGCGAACGAGGATCAGCTGTGGCAGGCCGCGCGCGACGCGAACGCGGAAGAATTCCTGCGCGCCCTTCCCGAAGGCCTCGACACATTCATGGGCGAAGGCGGCGCCCGGCTGTCTGGCGGTCAGCGCCAGCGTATCGCGATCGCCCGCGCGCTGCTCCGCGACGCGCCTTTGCTGCTCCTCGACGAAGCGACCTCAGCGCTCGACGCGGAAAGCGAGCGGCTGGTGCAGGATGCGCTCGACCGGCTGATGGCGGACCGCACGACAATCGTCATCGCGCACCGCCTTGCGACGGTCCGCGCCGCCGACCGCATAGTGGTCATGGACGAGGGCCGGATCGTCGAGGAAGGCACGCACGCGACTCTCAACGCGCGCGGCGGTCTCTACGCCCGGCTCGCCCGTCTGCAGTTCGAGGATCGCGCCGCCTAGCTGTTGCCGCCGGAGCTGCCGCCGCCACCGGAGTTTCCGCCGCCGCTGGAGCCGCCGCGCCCGCCGCGCGAGCTGCTGCCGCGCGAGCGCGAACTCGTGCCGCGAGACGTCTTCGAACCGCCGCTGGCGCGCTTTGCCGGGGTCTTGCGCGTGGCCGTCGAGCGCGTTGCGCCTGATGTCGACGACTTGGCGCGCGTGGCCCCCGTCTTTTTCGCACCGCCAGTTGACCGTGAGCTGGTCGGCTTCGAAGCGCTCGAGCTCGATCTCGAAGCAGTCGATCCCGCCCGTTTGGTCGTCGAACGCGAACTCGACGATTTGCGCGCGCCCGTCGAGCGTGAGCCCGACGTCTTGCGCGTTCCGCCGGAGCGCGAGCTCGACGATCCCGAGCTGGTGCTACCGCTTCCGGATTCCGTCGGCGACCATTTGCCAGACATCACGCGCTGGGCTGCATCGGCAACCGCTTCGGCGATGAGCGAACCGAGCTTGGTTGCGCTGGAAACGACGCTGCTCGCTGCGCGCTCCGCAGTGTCGGCGGCGTCGAGACCCGCGTCGCGGATTTTCTTGCGCGCGGCGGGGCTGGCGCTGATCGCAGCAGCTGCCGCGGCAAGGCCGGCCGCGAGCATTTCCTTGCTCATCGCGGCCTTGGCGAGCTTGTCGACGGTCGTCTGATTCGAACGCGACGAAGACGAGCCGCCGCTCGACGATGATGACGTCGAACGCGACGGCGCCGTACGCGTCCGCGACGACGAAGATTTGCTGCGGGAAGAACTCTTACGTGTGGATTTGGCCATCGCTTTATCTCCCTCGTTCGGGGGGAAAGACACATAAATGCCGTTCCGGTTCCCTAATGAAGTCGAAGAGCGAGCGGCGCACCAAATGTAAAGGGCACCGCCGCTATCGCAGCGATGCCCTTCGACATGGTCAGCGGCCAGAGATGTGGCCGTTCGTCAGCGATTAGAGCTTACGAACACCCCTTTCCGACCTCCCTGCTGAACCATGAGACATCGGATCACCTCCTTTCGCTGCGTTGAAGCCAAGGTGAAGATGAGTCTTTCGCGGCCTTCGCGCAAGACTTGTAATGCGGTGAATAATCGGCAAACTTCTTCGCTTCGCGCGAACCGGTGAGCTTCAGACCCGGCAATCCTCAATCACTCGGCCGACATCCGCCCACGACGGGACGACGAGCGCTTCCAACCCAGACGTGCTGAATCCGATCCGGCCGCGACTTGCTGCGATCGCATCGAGAAACGGATCATAGGCGCCGAGCTCGGCGCTAACCCGGCCTGACGCGGCGTCAAAGGCGGCCGGAAGGCTTCTCGATTGCGAGCTCGTCCACACCCACAGGGTCGGCGCGGCCGATGGCGCGCTCTTGAGGATGGCGATTCGCCTGTTCGACCGCGTACAGCGGATCGTCAGTTGCGGCTGGGAGGATCCATTTGCGAAGGTCGCCTCGCTTCCGTCGGCCGTCGCCGAATATGTCCAGTCACCGGCGATGGTCGCGGCATATTCGAGGTTGGATTGAACCGGCATGCCCTGCGCCGGCGGATTGGCAGCAGTCAGCGCGGGCGCCGCAAACACCATCCATGGGATCATCGTTAGCGGCTCAGGCGATCGACTTTGGCCTGAAGCGCCGCAAGCTCGGCCTTCAGCTCATCGACTTCGCTGCTGCTCGGTTTCGCGTCTGCCTTCGCCGTGCCCGTGAAGGCGTGCGCCGCATCCTCGAACATGGCCATGTTCCGCTTGGCGAGGTCGGCGAACATGTTGCCGCCGAATGCGTCGCGCATCGAGCTTTGGTTGCGCTGAAATGCTTCCATCGCCGCTTCGAGATAGGATGGCACCATGTTCTGCATCGAATTGCCATAGAGGCCGATCAGCTGCTTCAGGAAGTTGATCGGGAGCATGGTTGCGCCGCGCGCTTCTTCATCCACGATGATCTGAGTGAGCACCTGGCGAGTGATATCCTCGCCGGTCTTTGCATCGACCACTTCGAACTCGCGCCCTTCGCGGACCATCGCCGCTAGCCGGTCGAGCGTGATGTATGTCGAGCTTTCGGTGTCATAAAGCCGCCGGTTCGCGTACTTCTTGATCGTCACCTTGCCCGAAGATTTGGACATGCACAGCTCCCGAGACGCGAAGGACCGCTTACTACCGGAGCTTAGTGCACCGCAACATGAACGCGCGCCGCGCCCGCTGCCATTGTTTCTCGAATTGGTACGCGAGGTGTCGGAGCGCGATCCGGACCTGGCACGGCAAGCGCTAGCGGGCCTGCGCGCCTATGAGCAGGCGCCGCGCCGTGAGCGGCCGACGGCGAAACCGGAAGTCGCGCGCGTCGCAGGCGCGTCATTGCGCGACCATGGCGGAAGCGGCCCGCCTGCGATTCTCGTCCCTTCGCTGATCAATCCTCCGCGGATTCTCGATCTCGACGAGCAAGTGTCGTTGACAGCGGCGATCGCCCGCATGGGCCGGCGCGTGCTGCTGCTCGACTGGGGCAAGGCGCACGATCGCCGCGGCTTCTCCGTCGCTGGCCATGTCGAGGAGCTCCTGCTGCCGCTGTTGCGCGATGTCGGCGAACGCCCTGCGCTCGTCGGCTATTGCCTTGGCGGCACCATGGCGATCGCTGCTGCGAACAAGATCGAGGTCGAGCGCCTGGTCACGATCGCCGCACCCTGGCGTTTCTCCCATTATCCGGAGACTTCCCGCCGTGCGCTCGCGAACATGTGGTCCCACGCGCGAGGCGCCGCAGACCAGCTCGGCTCGCTCCCGATGGAGGTGCTGCAGGCCGCATTCTGGTCGCTCGACCCCGAACGCACGGTCGGCAAGTTCGCCGAGTTCGGACGACTCGATCCCGCCAGTCCCGAGGCAGGCCGTTTCGTCGACCTCGAGGAATGGGCGAACGAAGGCGAGCCTCTGCCGTTTCCGGCCGCGATGGAGCTGATCGAGGATCTATTCGAGCGCGACCTTCCAGGTTCGGGCCGCTGGATTGGCAGCGATCAGCTCTCGATTCCGTCGCTTCATCTCACTGCCGAGCACGATCGAATCGCGCCGTCCGTAACCGCGCCCGTTGGCGAGAAGGTCGCCATAGCATCGGGCCATGTCGGAATGATCGTCGGCTCGGCACGCGGGCGACTTCATGAGGCGCTGGAACGCTTCCTGACGCCTTGCCGCTGACGGTCGCCGTCGCTAAGTCCGCTCCCCACGCACCCGTAGCTCAGCTGGATAGAGCGTTGCCCTCCGAAGGCAAAGGCCACAGGTTCGAATCCTGTCGGGTGCGCCATGGTTCTGGAATTTGCCGGTCGAAAGGCGCACAGTCGCCCCGCAAAAAGGGGGGCGATCATGGGCGGCAATGAGGGCATCGCGGGACGCGTCGCGTTCCTCGGGAACTTGGGCGCCATCCTGTTTCCGATCGGAGCGATTGCGCTCCTCGTGGTCCCTGGAATCTGGTTCTACCAGGCGCGCGAGTGGCTGGCCTCGGGCAAATGGCCGTCGGTGTCGGTTGCGGACGGCTTGAACTGGGCCGGTGTCGCGCTTCCAAACTCCGCCACCGCCCTCGCGACAGACAAGTTCCTGCAATTCCCGTTGTCGCTCGTGCTTCTGTTCCTCATCGGGGGTCCGCTGATCGCCTATGCGCGCTTCAGCGAGCAGCTCGACAAGAAAGCCGATGCCAAGCACCACGTCGATGCGGCTTGAGCCGCGAATGCGACCTCTCCTGCTCGTTGCCGCGATCCTCATGACCACAGCCGCTCAAGCCCAGCATCGACCACGAGCGCGCGAGGCGGGCATCGTGTTCGGCGTCCTTCCCGCTGGGCCGCTCAACGCGATCACCGATGTTGCGGGCGTGAAGGTCGGGCAAGTCACGTTGATCCAGGGCGACAACGTGCGCACCGGCGTCACCGCGATCCTTCCTCACGGAGGTAATCTCTACCAGGACAAGGTCCCCGCGGGGTTTTCGGTCGGCAATGCCTACGGCAAGTTCATGGGATCGACGCAGATCAAGGAGCTCGGCGAGATCGAAACGCCGATCCTTCTGACCAACACGCTGAACGTTCCGGAAGCGGCGGCCGGCATCATCCAGTGGACCTTGAACCAGCCGGGCAACGAGGAAGTGCGCTCCGTCAACGCCGTCGTCGGCGAGACCAATGACGGCACGTTGAACGATATTCGCGGTCGCCACGTCACGCCCGCCGACGCCGTCGCCGCCATCGAAGCGGCGCGCGGGGGTCCGGTGGAGGAAGGCGCTGTCGGCGCGGGCACCGGCACGATCGCTTTCGGCTGGAAAGGCGGCATCGGGACGAGCTCGCGCAAGCTTCCGGCGAACCTCGGCGGCTGGACGGTCGGCGTGCTCGTCCAGACGAATTACGGCGGCGTGCTTCAGGTCGCCGGCGTCCCGGTCGGCCAGGCCCTCGGGCAATATATGCTGAAGGACGAGCTCTCGCGCGCCAGCGGCGACGGGTCGTGCATCGTGATCGTCGCGACGGATGCGCCGCTCAGCGACCGCAATCTCGAACGGCTTGCGCATCGCGGCCTGCTCGGGATCGCGCGCACCGGCTCACCGATGACCAACGGCTCGGGCGAATATGCGGTCGCTTTCTCGACCAACCCGGACGTCCGCCGCACTCCGGAGCGCCGCGCGAAACCGAGCCCGATCGTCGACCTTCCCAACGATCAGGTCACGCCGCTCTTCGAAGCCGCAGTCGAAGCCGCCGAGGAAGCCGCAATCAACTCGATGTTCGCGGCGACGCCGATGGACGGCAACGGCCATCACATCGACGCTCTTCCGATCGGCAAGGTCATCAAGCTCTACGAGCACGCACGGCGCTAAGCGTTGTTGCCTTGGCGGATCTGCAGTAGAATGGCGCGCGTGTGGGGGCGGGTCTTAAGCTGTGCGCTCGCGTGCGCCGTACTTGCGGGCGCTTCTGCTCTATCGGCCGAGCCGACCGCGGCCACCGCCCGGACGCAAATCCTGTTTCTGGGGACCGCGGGCGGGCCGCCGCTCCGATTCGATCGCGCTGAGCCTTCGACTCTTCTTATCGTCAACGGCCACGAATATCTGATCGACTGCGGTATCGGCACGGCGCGGCGGCTCGTCGAAAGCGGCATTTCCTCCAGCACCATCACGACGATCTTCTTCACCCATCATCACGCGGATCATGACATGGGTCTCGCCGACGTGATGGCCGCTGATTTCTTCGACGGCGGCGGCCAGGGGGACGCGGGACCGTTCCACATTTACGGGCCTCCGGAGACGAAGCAGCTCGTCGACGCAGGGTTCCAATATATTGCGGTCGGCTTCAGGCCTTTCGCCGCGGCGCCGCCGACGGCTTACCGGATGCGCGGCGAGAGCTTCGTCAGTCCGTTCGTGACCCATGAAATCGCTCGCGACGGACTCGTCTTCGACGACGGCAACATTCGCGTCACGGCGGCTGAGAATTCTCATTACGTCATG
>DATCJM010000097.1:0-3437 GCA_036562805.1 Sphingomicrobium sp. | reverse complement strand
GGGTTTCCACCTTCACCAAGGCGCTCCAGCGCCAGCTCGATGCCGAAGGACCGAAGCTGTTCGCAGATGCCGACGAGCGGGCGCGGAAGATCGTGGTTCGGAAAGGACGCGAAAATTACCTCTGTCTCTTGAACCTCGAAGACGCGTTGCAGGGCGCATTTGCCGGCCGGGCAGCCATCCTCGCCCAGCTGGTCGGCCGCTGGGCGGCCTACACAAAGGACGGCGATATGGTCGGCGGCGACTTGCCCGGCTGGCTTCCGAGCCTGTTTCGGCGCGCGGGATCGACCGCGCTGACCGACCGCCGCGGCGAGTGTGTCTACGCGGGATGCCCGCATTATCGCCGCTGTTTCATCGAGCGGGCGGAGCGCGCTAGCGCCGAAGCGGACATCGTGATCGCCAATCACGCGCTGGTGATGATCAATGCTGCGCGAGCCCGCGAAGACGCGCCGGGCCGAATCCTGTTCGACGAGGGCCATCACCTGTTCGACGCCGCCGATTCGACCTTCGCCGTACGGTTCGGGGGGCAGGAAGCGATCGAGCTTCGCCGATGGATCGTAGGGCCCGAGGGGCGGTCGCGCGGCCGCCGCCGTGGGCTCGCGGCGCGGCTGACGGATGTTGCGTCTTATGACGAGGAGGGCGCGCTCGCCCTCGATGCAGCGGTTGAAGCGGCGAAAGCGCTGCCGACTGACAGCTGGCTCCAGCGCCTCGTCGAAGGCGCGCCTTTCGGGACGGTCGAGGCGCTGCTCGCCGAGGTGCGGGGCGTGGTCTACGCGCGCTCCAAGGCGCAGGAAGCCGGCTACGGGCTGGAGACGGAGCTGGCAGAGCCCGACGGCGCTCTGGTTTCGGCGGCTGCCGCCGCGATGCAGATATTGGAAGCGCTGCAAAAGCCGCTGGCCGCACTGGCGCGCCGACTCGAAGCCGTCCTCGAAGATGCGCCCGACTGGCTCGACGGCCAGGCGCGCGCCCGGGTCGAGGGCGCGATCCGCGGCCTGTCGTGGCGGCGCGAGACGCTCGCCGCGTGGATCGCGCTGCTCGCGCGCATCGGCGGCGAGGCCGATCCCGAGTTCGTCGACTGGCTGGCGGTCGAGCGGATCGAAGGCCGCGAGCTGGACGTTGCAATCAACCGCTGCTGGCTCGACCCGACCAAGCCGCTCGCAGCGACAGTGCTGGCTCCGGCGGACGGCGTGCTCGTGACGTCGGCAACCCTTCGCGGAGGCGACGATTGGCCCGCCGCTGAAGCGCGCACCGGGGCCGCCCACCTCGCCCTTCCGCCGTTGCACTTCGCGGCCGAAAGCCCGTTCGATTATGCCAGCTGCTCTGAGGTCTTGATCGTCACCGACGTGAAACAGGGCGACGTCGCTTCGCTCGCCGGCGCCTATGCGCGGTTGATCGAGGCGGCCCAGGGCGGCACGCTCGGCCTGTTCACCGCGATCCAGCGCTTAAAGGCGGTGCATGCGCGGATTGCGGACCGCCTCGCGCGCGCGGGCCTTCCGCTTCTCGCCCAGCACGTCGATCCGATCGACGCCGGGACCCTGGTCGACATCTTCCGCGACGATGCGCGCGCGTCGCTGCTCGGGACCGATGCGCTGAGGGACGGGGTCGACGTTCCCGGCGAATCGCTGCGGCTGGTGGTGATGGAGCGCGTGCCCTGGCCAAGGCCGACGGTCCTTCACGCAGCCCGGCGAATGGCGGGAGGCGGTAGCGCCTATGACGATCGTGTCGTTCGCGCCCGCCTCGCCCAAGCCTTCGGCCGGCTGATCCGGCGCGAAGGTGATTGCGGAACCTTCGTGATCCTGTCGGCAGCCATGCCGTCGCGGCTGTTGCGTGCGTTTCCGCCGGGCGTTCCGGTGAGCCGCATTCCGCTCGATGAGGCGATCGCGCGCGTCGAGCAGCGGCTCGCCTCTCAGCGTGAGGCAGTTCGCCTAGCGTTCGAGCGCGTCGGCTAGCCGATTGCGAAGGGCGATCAGGCGGAAAACGTCGACGCCCGCAGGCTCTTCATGTTGCGCTGTCTCGAATTGCGGCTGCGGTGACGGTGGGGGCGCGGGCGCCGCGGCGATCGGCTGTTGGTCCATGGCCGACTCTTCATGGCTCTTGTCGCGAAGCAGCTTCTGGACGCCACGGACGGTATAGCCTTCCTGGTTGAGGAGGCGGTTTATGCGCCGCACCAGCTCGACATCGGCAGGGCGGTAGTATCGCCTGTTTCCCGCCCGCTGCATCGGTTTCAGCTGCGGGAAGCGCGTTTCCCAGTAACGCAGGATGTGCTGGGCAACGCCGAGCTGCTGCGACAACTCACCGATGGTCAGGAGAGCGCCGGGTTCCTTGTCCGCCGGCACCGGCAGTTCAGCCCTTCGCGATCTGGTCGCGCATGATCTGGCTGGCGCGGAAGGTCATCACCCGCCGCGGTGCGATCGGCACTTCCACGCCCGTCTTCGGATTGCGGCCAATGCGCTGGCCCTTGTCGCGGAGGATGAAGGTGCCGAAGCCGGATACCTTGACGTTCTGTCCCTCCGACAGCGCGTGGCACATGTGGTGCAGCACGCGCTCCACGACGCCCGCCGATTCCGCGCGAGACAGGCCGAGACGGCGATGAACGACGTCGGCAAGATCCGCGCGAGTCAGCGTGCCGTTGGCGTTCGTGTCGTTATTGATCCGCGCGATCCCGAGATCGGCCATAATAATCTCCCGAGTCGACGGCGTGCCCCCCGCCGTTCAATACACATTCGTAACGGAATTCCGTCATGTCGGCAATTCGACTTGTCGCCGGATATTCCAAATTTTTCAATACCTGAGCGCTGCTGCACCCCAAGTAAAGCCGCCGCCCATCGCTTCCAATACGATCACGTCCCCCCGTTTGATTCGGCCATCCCTGACGGCCGTATCGAATGCAAGCGGAACCGACGCCGCCGACGTGTTGGCGTGCTGGTCGACGGTGACCACGACTTTCTCGGCAGGAAGGCCGAGCTTCCGCGCCGTCGCATCGAGGATCCGAGCATTGGCCTGGTGGGGAACCACCCAGTCGACGTCGCCGGCGTTCAGCCCGGCAGCTTCGAGCACTTCGTTCAGCACGTCCGCCAGATTCACGACCGCGTGCCTGAACACTTCGCGGCCCTTCATCCTCAGCTTGCCGACGGTGCCGGTCGTCGAAGGCCCGCCGTCGACAAATAGCAAATCGTTGTGCCGCCCGTCAGCGTGGAGCTTCGTCGCGAGGATCCCGCGCTCGCTCTCCTCGGCGCCGAGGACCAGCGCCCCGGCGCCGTCGCCGAAGAGCACGCATGTCGCCCGATCTTCCCAATCGAGGATTCGGCTGAATGTCTCGGCGCCGATCACCAAAGCCTTTTGGGCATTGCCGCCGCGAAGCATCGAATCCGCGACCGACAAGGCATAGAGGAAGCCGGTGCACACCGCGTGCACGTCGAACGCGATGCAATCCTTGATCC
>DATCJM010000052.1:0-2701 GCA_036562805.1 Sphingomicrobium sp. | reverse complement strand
CATGAGGACAACGTCGACGTCGCGCGCAAGGTCGATGAGCCGCGGCTCGTCGAAGCGATAATGGTCGCCTTCGATGCTCTGGACAGTGACCGGATAGCCCATCGTCCACAGCCGCCCTTCGGCGTAGCTCAGGTCCTCAGGCGCATAATGAAAGAGGGTGTGGCCGAACTCCTGCGCCTTGAGCATCAGCGCGAAGGTAGAGTCCCCGGCGACGTTGATCCGCTCTAGCGGATCCATCTGAACGGCGACACGAAGGCTCATGGCGAACGGCTCTAGTAACGGCGCCTGCTGCTGTCACCTTGCCACACGTCGGCAAGGTGGATCGGCCATCGCCCGGGAACCACGTAGATGGCGTCGATGCGGATGTCGTCGCCCGCACGCATGTAGCGCGCGGCGAGCCGTTCGGCGGCGACCACGACACGCCGCAACCGCCACTCGTCGAGTGCCATTGCCGCAGCTTCCTCCGTGCCGCGGGCCTTGACCTCGACGAAGGCGAGCATCCCGCGCCGGCGCGCGACAATGTCGACTTCGCCGCCGTGGACGCCAACCCGCCGTGCAAGGATGCGCCAGCCTTTCAGCCGCAGGTACCAGCAGGCGAGCGATTCGGCGACGCGGCCGCGTTTCTCGGCAGCCTGGCGGTTCATTTCGACCGCTCGAGAGCGCGGGCATAAGCGCGCTTTCGCGGTATCTTCAATTCGTCGGCTACCTCAGCGGCGGCTCGGGAAGGGGACGAATGGGAGAGGGCTCGATCGAGCGCTGCGTCGAGTTCCTCGTCGGATGCAGCGATCGCTTCCGCTGGCGGTCCGATGACGATCACAATTTCTCCTTTGGGGACGACATCGCGATATCGATCGGAAAGGTCCGCCAGACGGCCGGTGACGCATTCTTCGTGCAGCTTGCTGATCTCGCGAACCACGGCCGCGTCGCGTTCACCAAGCTGCTCCGCGAGCGCGGTGAGAGTCTCATGAAGCCTGGGTCCGCTTTCGTAGATGACCAGGGTGGCGCGCACCGGGCGGATTTCGTCAATGGCGTCGGCACGCGCCTTCGACTTTGACGGAAGGAAGCCGAGGAAGAGGAAACGATCGGTCGGAAGGGCGGCAAGCGTCAGCGCCGCTATGGCTGCGCTCGGGCCGGGGACCACGTGAACGGCGAGCCCGGCATCGCGCGCGGCGCGGACCAGCTTGTATCCGGGATCGGAGATGAGCGGCGTGCCGGCATCGCTGACGAGCGCGATCGCATGGTCCGAGAGCTGGGCCAGTATCGCCGCGCGGTCCTGCTCACTCGAATGATCATCGTAGCGCGCCATCGGCACCTTCGCGCCGATATGGCGAAGGAGCTTGGCGGTGACCCTGGTATCCTCGACGAGAATCCGGTCGGCCGCCTTCAGCGTATCGGCGGCGCGCGGCGACAGGTCGGCAAGGTTGCCGATCGGCGTCGCCACGATGTGCAGGCCGGGCGGCAGGCGATTATTCATGAGGCGCGATTAACCTCTTCCAATTCAATCGGAAAAGAGTCATCGTGGAGACATCTCATCGTCTGCCTGGGAGAGGAACGATGATTGCATTACTCGGCGCTTCGGCGCTCACGCTCGCCGCGCTTCAGGCTTCTATCGAAGCGCCCACGACCGCGTTCCGCGGCTGTCTTCACGATGCAGCAGCAAAAGCGACCAGCGAGAAGGTCAGCGCCGACACGATCGATACCTATTTGCGCAATGCCTGCACGGTCCAGATGGGCGGCCTCAAGGATGCGCTCGTTGCGTTCCGAATCAAGAACGGCATGACCAAGAAAGCTGCCGCCGACGATGCCGAGATGACGATCGACGATTATGTCTCGACGCCGGCCGACAATTACAAGTTCATGGCCACCGAGAACGCGCCGAAGGCTCCGCCGCCGGTCGCCAAGCCGGTCGCGACGCCCGCTGCGGCGCCCGCGCCTAGCTCGCAACCGCATAATTAGGCTCGCGGGCGGCGATTTCGCCGAGGATATGGTCGAGCAGCAGCCGTCCAGCGGACGTGAGCGCGATTCGCGTATCGTTTCGCCGGAGGTGGCCTGATCGTTCGACGCGCTCGACGCGCTGCCAGTCGACGACCGAGGTCAGGCCGAAGCGCTCCGCGATCGCGGCGGCATCGACGCCCTCACGGAGCCTCAGGCCCATCACCAGCGCCTCGTCGGCAGCCTCTGTCCGCGAGAGCGGCTCCTCGTCCTGAATGCCGTGCCCGTTACGGGAAATGGCCGAGAGGAAATTCTCCGGCTTGCGGTGGCGGACGGTTCGCATCCCGAGGCGGCGGCCGTGAGCGCCGGGGCCGACGCCGGCATAGTCGCCATAGCGCCAGTAGGTGAGATTGTGGCGGCTCTCCTGGCCGCGCCGCGCATGGTTGCTGATCTCGTAGCCTGGCATGCCGGCCGAGGCGGTCATTGCGTCCGTCAGTTCGTACAAGGTTGCGGCGACGTCCGACTCAAGCGGTTCGAACTCGCCTCTCGAGACCATCGTCGCGAAGCGTGTGCCGGGCTCGATCGTGAGCTGGTAGAGTGACAAATGGGTGGTTCCGAGCGAGAGGGCCTGGCCGAGGGATGCCGACCAGCTCTCCTCGCTGTCGCCCGGCAGCGCGTAAATGAGGTCGAAGCTGACGCGGCGGAAATTCTTCTGCGCCAGCTCCAGCGCGCGAAATCCCTCGCGCGACGAATGGGCGCGGCCGAGGAA
>DATCJM010000046.1:0-1780 GCA_036562805.1 Sphingomicrobium sp. | reverse complement strand
CTCGTGGTATTCCGCGTCCTGGTTCACGTCCCACAGATCGTACACGGATCTTCCGGCGACGATGTTCCTGACGCAGAGCATCGCCGTCATCATCGCATGGTCCTGGTTGTTGTAGCGATGCATGCCGTTGCGGCCGACCAGGTGAAGCGTCGGGTATGCGGTCTCCAGCTCGTCGCGGATCGCTTCGACGTTCTCCCGATACTGGTCGTCGTAGACGGGGTAAGCCTTCTCCTGCCGAACCACCACGCCGCCTTCGACGTCGGCCGGATCGCAGAGGCCGAGAATCGCCATTTCCTTCTTCGCGAGCTCGACCAAGTCCTCGTCCTTCGAGGTCCACAGGCCGTCGCCCTCGAAGCAGAAATATTCGAGGCCGACGCAGGCGAGGCCCGAATCCGGGACCATTTCGGGCGACCAGCTGCGGAAGTTCTGGATTCGGCCGACCTTCACCTTCGAATCGTGGATGTAGATCCAGTTATCGGGGAAGATGTCCTTCGAGCGGATCATCAGCGCGACGGTCAGGAAGTCGCGATACTTGAGGTCAAAAGCCCGCGGCATTGCCTTTGGCAGCGGATGGACGCGGCCCACCAGCTCGCGGATCGGCGCCGACGAGATCACGTGGCTCGCCTTGATGATCACGCTCTTGCCTTCGCCCGTGCTCGCCGCAACGCGCCAGCGCTGGAGCTTCGCATCGAACGAGAGCTGCTGGAGCGCGTGGTTCATCAGCACCTTGTTGCCATGCTCGACGACATGGTCGCGCGCCGCTTCCCACATCATGCCGGGGCCCTTGCGCGGATAACGGAAGGTCTCGAGGAGCGTCTTGGTCTCCATGCCATCGTTGGGGCGCTTGTTGAGGCCGAGCGAGCGCTTCAACCCGTCGATGACCGCGCCGCCGAGGCTCAGCCCCTTGATGCGCTGTGCCGCCCAGTCGGCGGAAATCTCGTCGCAGGGCATGCCCCAGACCTTCTCGGTGTAGGTCTTGAAGAAGATGTTGAAGAGCTGCTCGCCGAACTGGTTGATCGTCCAGTCCTGGAAGCTCTTGACGTCCTTGCGGGGGAAGAGACGCGTCTTGCCGTAGGAAGCCATGCACATGGCCGAACGCCAGATGCCGAGGTTGCGGAGCGCCTCGAAGCCGCGCAGCGGGTAGGAATAGAATTTGCCGTCGTAGAAGATGCGGCTCATCCGCGGCCGCTGGATGAAGTCGCCCGGCAGGATCTCGTTCCACAGGTCGACCACCTCGCGCGATTTCGAAAAGAAGCGGTGGCCGCCGATGTCGAAGCGGAAGCCATTGTGCTCGACCGTGCGGCTGATGCCGCCGACGTAGACGGGGTCCTTCTCGATCACGATCACCGAAAATCCGGCCTTCGTAAGGAGATAGGCGGCGGTGAGACCCGCGGGGCCGGCGCCGATGATTGCGACATCGGCCGCGGCTTCGCTGGAAACTGGCATTGCTTTCCCCCGTCTGAGTTGAAGGGAAACTGTCCGGCAAGTTCTAAATCTTGGTTAATTTCGCGGTGAGAAATGCAAACTCGCCCACTTTTGCTGGACGAAAAGCTAACTTCAGTTAAATCTGACTCGCCGAATCGTCCGCCTTCAGGGGGAGCGGACCTGTGGAGAGTTATTCAGGACACATCCTCGTCGAGGATGCGTCGGGTGCGCGCTTCTACGTTCACGAGTATCGCGGAAGGCGAACCTTCTTCCGCGCCAGCCGCTACATGCTCGATACCGGCGAACCGGTTCGGCGGATCGATTCCCGGACATTCGAGATCGCGACCACCGGCGA
>DATCJM010000342.1:0-6457 GCA_036562805.1 Sphingomicrobium sp. | reverse complement strand
GGGGACCCGGCCCCGGATTTACGCAATTACTTGAGGTCGATCTTCGCGCCAGCCTTCTCGAGCTGGGCCTTGATCTTGTCGGCTTCGTCCTTGTTGACGCCTTCCTTGAGCGCCTTCGGAGCGCCTTCGACCAGCGCCTTGGCTTCGCCGAGGCCGAGACCGGTGATCACGCGAACTTCCTTGATCACGTTGATCTTCTTGCCGCCGTCGCCCGTGAGGATGACGTCGAACTCGGTCTTCTCTTCGGCCGGAGCCGCGGCAGGGCCGGCGGCAGCCGGAGCAGCCGCAACCGCAGCCGCGGCCGAAACGCCCCATTTCTCTTCGAGCGCTTTCGCGAGATCCGCGGCCTCGAGGACGGTCAGTTCAGAGAGCTGGTCAACCAGCTTTGCAATGTCAGCCATTTCAAACTCCTTGTGCGGGGCCCATGCCCCAAATTGTCGTGCGTTGATGAAAAGAGGTGCGCTTAGGCGGCTTCTTTGGCCGCATAGGCGCCGAAGACCCGTGCCAGCTGTGCGCCAGGCTCGTTGATCGTGCGGGCGATCTTGCTCGCGGGCGCCTGGATGAGGCCCACGATGGTCGCGCGCAGTTCGTCGAGCGAGGGAAGCGCGGCAAGCGCCTTGATCCCGTTCACGTCGAGGACCGTGTCGCCCATCGCTCCACCGACGATCTCGAACTTGTCGTGCGTCTTGGCGAAATCGACGGCCACCTTGGCCGCCGCGACGGGGTCTCCGGACGTCGCAAGCGCGGTCGGGCCCTTGAGAAGGTCGCCGATCGGCTTGTAGCGCGTGTCCTCGAGCGCAATCAGGGCAAGGCTGTTCTTCGCAACTTTGAACTGGGCGCCCGCATCGCGCATCTTCAGCCGCAGGTCCGTGGACTGCGCCACCGTCAGACCGTGATTGCGAGTGATCACAACCACGCTCGTCTCGGAGAAGACGTTCTTCAGCTCGGCGACCAGATCGGCTTTTTGCGATCGATCCATGCCAACTCCAACATTTCGCGCGAAGCAAAGCTTCGAGCGAGTTCAACAAAGCCCAGGCAAGCCTGGGCGCGTAAGTCCGTCGGGTTGGGGATCGCTGGCGCCGCAAACGCAACGCACGACGAAGCGGCGTGCCGCTTCGAATGATTCCTGTCCCCGTCTAGGCCGGCAGAATTAAGAGGCGAACCTCACCAGCTGTCTCGGACGGTTGCGACCGGCAGGGCCGGACGCGAGGGTGCGCCTATAGCGAAAAACGCCGCTCGATCAACCCCGTGGGTCAGGCCGGGTGCGTTGCCAGCCAGGCCTCCACCTCGGAGCGCTCGCGCGGCAGCTTGCCTGCCTCGAAGCGGATGACGTTGATCGCTTCGTCGACGGGCTTGCGGTCGGACGCGGCGAGGTTCGTTTTCGCATAAGCGTCCAGGATCGGGATCAGGCTCGCGTCGTCGCTGCCGCCCGACAGCCGCTCCATGAACCGCGACCGCCCCGAGATGTCGATGAGGTCGTTCACCTGCGCGAGGTGGGCGAGGACGAAATCGACCGCCATTCGCGGATGCTGGTCGGCAACGGTGCCGATGATACCGGCGCTCGTCGTCTTGCCCGGCTCGCTCGTCAGCGCGAGATCGAGCGCCCGCTGAGCGAGCGCGTCATTGGTCGTGGCGCCGAGCAGGCGATAGAGCGAGCTACGCTCCGCATAGGCTGTCGCCGCCTGCGCTTTCGCGTGGATCGCGTTCCACGTCGGCTCGTCGGCGTTGCGCGCGATGACGCCCAGCCAGGTCTCCTTGAGCGAGCCGGGAATGGCATTGGAGTCGGCCTGCCATGCGGTGAACAGCCGCCCCGCCTCGGCCCTCACCGTCGGATCCTTGAATTTGCCGAGCGTGCCGATCAGCGTCGAGCGGAGCAGTGCATCGATCACCGGCTCGCCGTCCCTGGGCGTGAACCCGAGCTGCTTAAGCCGCGGCCCGTAAACACGGATGACTCGGTTCGCGATCGCCGCCTGGGCCGCCGGATCGGCGTGGAGGTCGTCATAGAGCCCGCTCCAATGCCGGACCGCTGACTGGACGAGCTTCGCATTGCCGTTGGCGGGCACCTGGTTGAGGAAATCGAGCCCGACGGCGAACGGCTGATAGCCGGCTTCCGACAGCGACAGCTGATCGCCGACGAGGCCATATTGGTCGACCGGGCCGAGCGACACGAATGCGCCCTGGAGCGCTTGCGCCTGCGCGGGTTGGTAGAGCGTCCGGTAATAGCCGGTCTGTCCCGCGTTGATCAGAAGTGGACCGCAGCCCGGAATGGCGATCTGCGTCGTCGGCCCCTGAGTGACAACCTGCGCTTGCGCGCCGCCGGCGCTGGCCCGGACGGGTACGTGCCAGCTCAGCGGATGGGCCGTGACTTCGGCGCGCTGGTCGTCGGAAAACTGGCTCTGCGTCAGCGTCGCGACCGTTTGGCCGCCTTGGCACTGCGCCGGTCCAACCTCGATCAGCGGCACGCCGGGCTGGTCGGTGAAGTCACGCGCGACGGTCGAAAGGCCCTTGGCTCCGGCGCCCTCGATCGCGTTCCACAGGTCCTGCGTCTTTGTGTTCTGATAGGCGTGCGCGCGGATGTAGGCCTGGATGCCCCGCTGCCACACGTCCGGGCCGGCGAAGCCCTCGAGCATCGAGAGGACGGACTCGCCCTTGGAATAAGTGATCGTGTCGAACGCCTGGTTTGCCTGCTCCACCGTGCGCACGTCCTGGACGATCGGATGCGTCGATTGGAAGGCGTCCTGCCCGATCGCGCCTTCGCGTGCCCCGACGCGGTCGATGTCCGCGCCCCAGTCCGGATGGAAATGCTCGGTGGCCTTGGTCGCCATCCAGCTCGCGAAGCCTTCATTGAGCCACAGGTCGCCCCACCAGCCCATGGTGACGAGGTCGCCGAACCATTGGTGGGCCATTTCGTGCGCCTCCGTGCCGAACACGCGCTGGCGGTCCGCTTCGGAGGTGATTGCGGGGTCGACTAGCAGGCTGCGCTCGAAGGTGAAGATGGCGCCCCAATTCTCCATCGCGCTGAAGAATTGCGATGCGCCGGGCCCGGCGACATTGTCGAGCTTCGGCAGCGGGAAGGGCGTGCCGAAATATTGATTGTAATATGGGAGGATCTCGGCCTCGGCATCGAGCGCAAGCTGTCCCTTCGGCCCGTTCCCGCGCGACATGACGACGCCGACCTCGCCGCCCGCCGACGGCTTGGTGATGCGGTCGAAATCGCCGTCGCCGAAGAACAAAAGATAGGTCGACATGATCGGCGTGGTCTGGAAGCGGACCTCCTTGAGGCCGCCGGCAAGAGGCTTGGACGACAGGGCAGGCATGTTGCCGACCGCCATGGTATCGGCTGGGACGCGGGCGGTCAGGTCGAAGGTGGCCTTGTAGTCGGGCTCGTCCCAACCGGGGAAGAAGCGGCGCGCGTCAGCGGCTTCGAACTGCGTGAAGAGCGAGCGGGCGTCCTTCCCGTCGAGGTCCTTGTAATCGAGCGCGAACAGGCCGTTGGCCTGGGTGTGGATCTGGCCCGTGTAAGTGATCGCGAGGTGATAGGCGCCGGGCGCGAGCGTGCGTCCGAACGCGAGCGTCGCCGTCTCGGCTTTCGGATCAAGGCTGATGCGGGCGGGCAGCGGCGCCCCCGCGCGGGCCGGTCGAACGGTCGCGGAGACCAGCTTCATGTCCGCCGCGTTGAGAACCAGGGTCGAGGTCGGCTTGATCACATCGAGATCGATGCCGACGCTGCCGTCGAAGGTCAGGCGCTCGGCATGGGGCGTGACGGTGATTGCGTAATGGTGCGGGATCGCGGTGCGCGGGAGCTGGGTTGGCAAGCTCGTGTCGACGGTGTCGGCATGTCTAGCCGGGACTGCGTGCGATGGCGCAGCGAACGCGAGCGCGGCCACGGACGCGAAAAGAGCCGCATATGACTTCATCAATCTTCCCCTCAGATCCGGCCACGGGCGTAGCCGACCCGGCCACCTAGGAGGGCGAGCCTTCGATGAGAAGTCGTTGCGCCTCGACGAAAAAAGCCCGGGCGAGGCATGTGCTTCGCCCGGGCTGATCGTTCCCGAAGGAACGGATGTTGTAACCGCGTCTCGGCTTAGAAGCCGCGCTCGCCGCGCTCGGTCGGAGCCGGCGGCGGAGGAGGCGGCGGCGGTGGCGGCGGACAGGCCGACGTCACCGGAATCACCGACCCGTCCGGGCACGTCTGCGTCGCGGGAGGCGGCGGCGGCGGCGGGGGAGGAGGAGGCGGTGGCGGCGGCGGAGCGCCGAAATTGTACGCAAGCCCGATCATCAGGCTGTGCGTGTGGAGACGACCGTTCGACGAGAACGGCACTTGGCCCGCCGCGCCGAGATCGAACAGATCCGACGGATCGACCTTCGTCGAGAAGAAGCGATACTTGACGTTCAGATCGAGATTCGAACTGAGGCCATAGCGGAGGCCGGCAATCCCCTGCCAGGCGAAGTGGCTCGAGTGATCGCCGAACAGCCGAGTGCTGGCGAGACCTGCGCCCGCGCCGGCAAAGCCGCCCCACTGATCGTCGCCGAAATCGAGCATCGCATTGACCATCCCGGACAGCACGCTGAGGCTGCCGCCGTGGAAATGGAAATTGGTGTTCGTGAACGGCGTCGACGAGTTGGCTTCGTTGGTCAGGTTGCCGAGGAGGACTTCGTTCAGCTGGACGTTCTGGATACCCGCATGCTTGTAGGCGACTTCACCCTCGACGCGGAACATCCCGAAGTCGTAGCCGGCATTGAGGTCGGCATCGAAACCGGTGTTGTAGTTGACCGTCATCCCGTCGGTGAACGAGCGCGCCCCCTGGACGAGGAAGTCGACGTTGGTGTCGAGCCGCGTATCCTGCGGCTTCATCACGCCGATGTCGCCCCCGACATAGTAGGTGCCGTCGCGCGCAACTGCAGGCGTCGCGATGGCCGCCGCAGCTACTGCGGCAAGCAGGTAATTGCGCATGTACTAACCCCTTTCGTGGCCTGATCTGGCGGCGCCGACATTACCACGGCGGCACGGTTTCGCCAGAGGAAGCCCCGCTTGAAGTCAAAGAAACTGTTGCCACGGCGCAACAGGCCTCGAGCGCAAGAAAAAGCCCGGGGAAGCGAACTTCCCCGGGCCATCTCGCTCTCGCTGTTGGCGAGCGCCGGTGGGCGGACCGGAGCGGACCGCCCAACGGGCTTTTTACTGGCCGCGTTCGCCGCGCTCGGTCGGAGCAGGCGGCGGCGGGGGCGGCGGCGGCGGGGCCGGGCACGCGCTCGTCGCCAGGATCACCGACCCGTCCGGACAGGTCTGAGTCGCCGGGGCCGGGGGCGGCGGGGGCGGCGGCGGCGGGGGCGGCGGAGCCGGCGGTGCCGAAACGCCGAAGTTGTAGATCAGGCTCGCCATCAGGCTGTGCGACGTGAACTTGCTGTCGTTGAAGAAAGTCGCAGTGCCCGGAAGACATGCGGTCGCGCCGCAGGTCGTGCCCGCCGCAGTGAACGCAAAGTCGTGGCTGCCGCTGACCGAACCGGCGTGGAAGTAGCGATACTTCAGGCCGACATCGATGTTGCTGCTGACCGGCATGTAGGCACCGGCGATCAGCTGCCAGGCGAGCTTGCCGTGGCTGTCACCGAACTGGTGGACATTGGCATAGCCGACGCCCGCGCCGGCATAGCCGCCGAAGCTGCCGTTACCGCCGAAGTCGAGAAGGCCGTTCAGCATCGCCGAGTAGACGCTGGCCGAGCTGTTGATGCCGAAATCGTTGGTCGTGGTGAAGGTGGTGCCCGCGCCGGTGTTGATCGCGGTCACGAACGCATTGTTGGGACCGAAACCCTTCGGCTTGGCGTGCTTGTAGCCGAGCTCGCCTTCGAGCCGGAACATGCCGAAGTCGTAACCGCCGACGAAGTCGAGGTCCAAGCCCTTCTTGTAGCTGATGCTGCCGACATTGGTGCGGCTGAAGTTGGTCTGGCCGGTTCCGGTGAAGACGACCTCGCCCTGTACCGACTGCGATTTCGGGAACAGGATCCCGCCTTCGATCCCGACATAGCCGGAATTGTCGTTCGTCGCGGCGGCAGGAGCCGCGATCACGAGCGCCGCTGCGCCCGCCAGGAGATATTTGTGCATGTGGGTTTTGCCCTTCGCTGTTGTTATCCAGCGAACCGAACATGCCCTTCGGCGGATTGTTTCATGAAATCGCCGTTAGGGCGCGAGGCTGTGGAAAACTGTTGCCTCGCCGACACACCTGAGCCGTTGCTGCGCTGCGGCAAAACGTTTCGGCGGATGAAAAAGGGCCGGAAAGCGCCGCTTTGGCGCCTCCCGGCCTCAACGTTCAAACAAAAATGCCGACGGCTAGGCGCCGCTGATCTGTTCCAGGTCGACCTTCACCCCGGGGCCCATCGACGAGCTGACGGAAACCTTCTGGACGAACTTGCCCTTCGCGCCTGACGGCTTGTTGCGGATGATCGCATCCATGAAAGCGTGGAA
>DATCJM010000369.1:0-3581 GCA_036562805.1 Sphingomicrobium sp. | reverse complement strand
CTTCCAGATCACGTCCGAAAGCGTCGTCGACTATGACCCGCTGTGGAACGGCTGGGGCCCGGGCTTCGGCTGGGGCCGTGGCTTCGGCGGCCATTTGTGGGGCGGCGGCTGGGGCGGATGGGGCCCGTGGGGTCCATCGATGGACACGGTCACGCATTATAGCGGCCAGGTCCTCGCCAACCTGCAGGGACCGGGCGGCTTCATGCGCTGCGATTTCCGCCTGATGAGCCCGAGCTCCGGCATGGCAGGCGGTGGCCTCGGCACTTGCCAGCTCCCCAGCGGCATGATCATCAACGCGCAGTTCCCGCCACATCGCGGCTATTATTAAGCACGAAGCGGGCTCCGGATTGCGGTCCGGGGCCCAGTCGTGGCAAATCGGGGCATGGCGACCCAGCTCAAGCCCGTAGCGCCGGGCCCGGATCCGCTCGCCGGCGTGAGCCTGCCGGGATGGCTTTATTTCGATCCGGAATTCTTCGGAGCCGAGAAGCGCGCGTTCTTGCGCACTGCGCCGCAGGTCGTCTGCCACGAGAGCGAAATCCCTGCTCCGGGCGAGTGGCGGAGCCTCGAATATCTCGGCGAGAGTGTGATCGTCATCCGCGGAGACGACGGTGAAGTTCGCGCCTTCTCCAACGTTTGCCGCCACCGCGGTTCACGCCTGGTCGACGGGACCGGCGGCTGCGCGAAGGTCCTGACCTGCCCTTATCATGCCTGGAGTTATGGCCGGGACGGCCGCCTCGTCGGCGTTCCGCACCGGCAGGAATATCCCGGCCTTCGCACCGAGACACTGGGGCTGCACACAGCGGCGCTCGAGAAGTGGCATGGATTCCTGTTCGTAACCCTGGAGCCCGGCGCTCCGTCGGTCGCCGAGATGATGGCGCCTTATGAGGACGAGGTCGCCCGATACCGCTTCGAGGATTTGAGGGTCATGGGCCGAGTGACTCTCCGCCCGCGGCCGCTCAACTGGAAGACGATCGCGGACAATTATTCGGACCATCTGCACATCCCGGTCGGCCATCCGGGGCTTACGCGCCTGTTCGGCCGCAATTACCGGATCGAGGCGCAGGATCATGTCGACAGGATGGAGGGCGAGCTGGTCGAAAAGGAATCGGCCAACCCGTCGGAACGCGCCTATCAACGCCTCCTGCCAGAGGTCGCGCACCTGCCGGCGAGCCACCGCCGCAAATGGCTCTATTACAAGCTGTTCCCCAACGTCGCGTTCGACATCTACCCGGACCAGGTCGACTTCATGCAGTTCCTGCCGGTGAGCGCGACCGAGACGGTGATCCGCGAGATCAGCTACGCGCTCCCCGATGACCGGCGCGAAATGAAGGCTGCGCGCTATCTCAACTGGCGGATCAACCGGCGGGTGAACGCCGAGGACACCGAGCTCATCACGCGCGTGCAGTTAGGGATGCAGTCGCCGACCTATGAGGCAGGGCCGCTCGGGACGAGCGAAGTCTGTCTGCGCAGCTTCGCAACCAAGCTCAGGCGGATGATCCCCGAGGCGCGGCTTGCGCATCCTCCACCGGCGGGGTGGTCCGGCGCTTCCTGAGCAGGAAGATGACTGCACCGACCGCCAGCAGGCCAAGCGACAGCAGGAAGGCTTCGAGGCCCGAGCCGTAGAAAGCAAACAGGACGAAGACGAGACCGATCAGCGCCGCTATCGTGGTCGTCGGCTTCCGGTCCTTGATCGCCGCCGCGATCGCAGCCGCAGAATAGAGGTAGAGGACGGAGTCCGCGGCAAGCAAGGTGATGAACGTGAACAGCTGCGTAGTGCCCTTGGCCTGGTTGAGCCACAGGAGGACGAAGCCGAGAAACACGCTGGTCAGAAGCGCGGCGTAGGGCGCGTTGAAGCGATTGTTCCGGCTGAACAGCCGCGGCATGTCGTTGCGCAGCGACATTGAGTAAAGCATCTCGCCGCAGGCGAGGATCGACGCGTTCAATGTTCCAAACGCGCTCACGACCATCGCCGCGGCGGCGAGAGTGCCCGCGGCGGTCCCCCAATAGACGCCGATGGCCTGCGGAAAGGGCGCGATCGACTTGGCGATCGCGGAATTCGGCATGATCAGGCTGAGGCTCAGCGTCACCAGCAAATAGGCGATTGCGATTCCCGCGAGCCCGAACACGAGCGCACGGGCGAGGTTGCGTTCCGGATCGCGGATCTTGCCGACTGGTGACAGCGAAAATTCGAACCCGGTCAGCGCGAACAGACAGATCGCCGATGCCGTCGCGATGTTGCCGAACGATGCAGGCGGAACGTCGATCGGGTTCAGCGGACCATGGCTCGTGGCGAGGAGCGCCGCGATGACGACGACCGCGATGAGCGGCAGGATCTTGATCAGCACCGTGACGATCGCAAGCTCGCCCACCGCCTTGATGCCGCGCAGGTTCACAACCGTAAGAACGACGAAGAAAGCGGAGCCAAGGAGGACCAGGTGCCCAGAAAGCCCGGGAACGATAGTGGCAAGCCCGGCGGCCGCGGCGAGCGCGACCGCGGGATTGCCGACGCAGGTCGAGCACCAGGTCATCCACGTCACCATGAAGCCTGCGCCGGGTCCTAGCTCATTTTCGACATAGGCCTGGATGCCGCCGCCATCCGGGCTGATGATCCGGGAGGCGCAATAGGCCATCGACATGACGCCGACGCCGCTGATCAGCCAACCCACGGGAACGCTTCCGCCGAGCGGAGCGAGGGCGATCGGCAGGAAAAAGATACCGACGCCGACCACACCGCTGATGACGAGCGCGAGAGTCATCCACGGGCCCAGCATGTGGGTTTGTTTCTGGCTCGCCATCACGTCCCTTCCGCTTGGCAAGCGCGACGCGCGAGCCTACTCGCGCCGGTTCATATCTGAACAGGGGAGCCGATGCGCGCATTCATTTTCCCGGGACAGGGCAGCCAGTCGGTCGGCATGGGGGCGGCACTCGCGGACGCTAGTCGCGCCGCAAAGGATGTGTTCGACGAGGTCGACGAGGCGCTCGGGCAGAACCTCTTCCGTCTGATGCGCGAAGGGCCGGACGACGAGCTCAAGCTGACGGAAAATGCGCAGCCGGCGATCATGGCGCATTCGATCGCCGTGCTTCGGACCATGGGAGTGCGGCTCTCCGACGTGGCGAGCTTCGTCGCGGGACATAGCCTTGGCGAATATTCGGCTTTGTGCGCCGCTGGATCGTTCGATCTATCGACGACCGCGAAACTGCTGAAGCTGCGCGGCCAGGCGATGCAGCAGGCGGTCCCGGTGGGGCAGGGCGCAATGGCGGCGCTCCTCGGCGCCGACCTTGGGCTGGCGCAGCGGATCGCGGAAGCGGCGGCCGAGGGTGAAGTATGCACCGTCGCCAACGACAACGATCCGTCGCAGGTTGTCATTTCCGGCCAGAAGTCGGCAATCGATCGGGCGATCGCGATGGCCAAGGACATGGGTGCGAAGCGCGCCGTGCCGCTGCCGGTCTCGGCGCCATTCCATTGCCCGCTTATGCAGCCGGCGGCCGAAGCGATGCGAGACGCACTAAGCTATGTGGTGGTCGGGACGCCCGCGGTGCCGGTGTTCGCCAATGTCACGGCGCAGCCGGAGATCGATCCC
>DATCJM010000360.1:0-2568 GCA_036562805.1 Sphingomicrobium sp. | reverse complement strand
CGCCCGGGCTGATCGAGGGCCACTCCCACATCTTCCTCCACCCGTACAACGAGACGAAGTGGGACGATCAGGTTCTTCACGAGCCGCTCGCGCTGCGCACCGCGCGCGCCGTCGTCCACGTCCGCAAGACGCTCGAGGCGGGCTTCACGACCGAACGCGACCTCGGCACCGAAGGCGCGGGCTATGCCGATGTCGGGATCAAGCAAGCGATCGACCAGGGCATCATCCCCGGCCCGCGCATGCTCGTCGCGACCAAGGCCAATGTCGCGCGCGGCGCTTATGGTCCGAAGGGCTTCGAGCCGGGCGTTAAGATCCCCCAAGGTGCCGAGGAAGTGAACGGCGCCGACGAAATGCGCGCCGCCGCGCGCGACCAGATCGCGGCCGGCGCGGATGTCGTGAAGATGTACGCCGATTATCATTATCTCCCCGGCGAGCCGTCGCGTCCGACCCTGACCGAGGACGAAATGGCCGCGGGCGTCCAGGTCGCTCACGATGCCGGGCGGATCGCCGCCGCCCACGCGACCACCGCCGAAGGAATGCGCCGCGCGATCCTCGCCGGCGTCGACACGGTCGAGCATGGCTACGGCGGGACGCCCGAAGTGTTCAAAATGATGCACGACCGCGGCACGGCGCTGTGCCCGACGCTGGGCGCGTCCGAGGCTTACGCGCGCTACTTCCAGAACTGGAACGGCCAGGAGCCTGCGCCCGAAAGCGTTCAGGAGAACCGCCGCTCGTTCCAGATGGCGATGAAGGCCGGCGTCAAAATCTGCATGGGCGGCGACGTCGGCGTCTTCGCGCACGGCAAGAACTGGCTCGAGATGGAGGCGATGCAGCACGCCGGAATGGCCCCCGCCGACGTGATGATCGCGGCGACCTCAGGCAATGCGTCGATCTTTCACTTGAGTGACCGCGGGCAGGTGAAACCCGGCCTCCTTGCCGACCTCGTCGCCATGCCCGCCGACCCGACCCGTGACGTTGCCGCCGCGGAGCACGTCAACTTCGTGATGAAGGGCGGCGAGGTGTTCCGGAACGACGCGCGGTGAAGCCAGCGCTCATCCAACGAGGCGATAGCCGACACCGGGTTCGTTGACGATGAGTCGCGGCTTCGACGGCTCTCGTTCGAGCTTCTGCCGAATCGAACGGATCGCGACCCGAAGATATTCGGTCTGGCCCTCTTGCGCCGGCCCCCAGGCCGTGCGGAGAAGGTGCTGATGGGTGAGAACGCGCCCCGGATGCTTCGCGAGCTCGGCCAGCACCGCATATTCCTTCGGCGTGAGGTGCACTTCCTTGCCGGCCCTCGAAACTGCCCGCTGGAACAGGTCGATCGAGATGTCGCCCGCCGCTATCGGCTGCTGGTCACTCGCAGGCTCGAGCTCGAGCAGGTTCGACAGATAACGCTCGAGCCTGGAGGCTTCCGATCCCAGCGTCGACACGATCGATTTGTCGGTAGTTCCGCTGCGTCGAAGCGCTCGAATGGCGTCCCCGATCCGTTCGATCGGAGGCCTCAAATCCTGTCCGATCGATGAAAGCAGTGTCGAGCGCAGGCGATCGCGCTCCCGCAAGTTGGCGAATTCACGAGCCTGGCTGTCGAGCCGCGCCCGTTCGAGCGCGAGCGCGACCTGGTCGAGCAAATTGGCAAGCAACGGGAGCTGTTCCTCAGCTACGGGAGGTCGGCCATCGTCCCGCGCCAGGCCCACCGCGGCAAGCACCGTTTCGGCCGACAGGACCGGGTGAAACAACCACTCCGCCGGCTGGCTGCGCGACGTGCCCCGGCCCGCCGGCAGGCCGGCTTCAATGCACAGCGCCGCCGCGGCGACGTCGCTCGGCGTAAGCCGGTTGCCGGGAGGTTTGGAGGCGACGACCTGTGGAACGGGAAGGCCGCTCACCAGCATCGCATTGCATTGATAGAGCCGTCGCAGCTCGATGCAGGCGCACCGGGCGATTTCCTTCTCGCTGCTGCACGATAGCAAGCGCCCTGCGAAACCGGCGATCGTCGCGTTGCGGTCGGCATGGCTCGCGGCAAGCTGCGCCTGCTTCCGAATGGCCGACGCGAGGCGGCTGGTCACTAGCGCGACAATCAGCAGGACGAGGACGGTGACCACGTCCGCAACGCGGTCCATCCGGAAGGTGTGAACTGGCTCGGTGAAGAAGAAATTGTACGCGAGCGCCGCGCCGACGCCTGCGAAGAGGCCGGGCCCGAGCCCCCACAGCGCCGCTGCGGCAAGCACCGCTGGCAGATAGATCATGTCAACCGACGCAGTGCCCCAGCGGGGAGCGATCCACAGGCCGATTAGCGTGCAAACCGCGACGAGCGCGAGCGCGACGGCATAGGATTGGATGCCGCTGGCAAGCGGCCTGTGCGCGCGCTCTGCGATATCGATCGCGGGCATGTTCGTCATCGCGCCTAAGTGCGCCCGGACTCGTCGTCCGTCGATAGCGGCGGTAGCGAACTCACCCACGAATTATACGCCCAACGGCGCGATCCACATAGAATCTTTACACGGGCGAGGCCCACAACCGTAGCAGTGCACGACATCACCGCCGACAACATAGCCGAGCCCCCGGCGC
>DATCJM010000351.1:0-3677 GCA_036562805.1 Sphingomicrobium sp. | reverse complement strand
CTGGCACATGACTGAAGCAGGACCGAAATTCTTCACTCAGCCGCCGCCGAGCATCGACCGGCCGTTCGGTTGAGGATCACGCTTCCGCCGGCGGCGCTGGCTGGTGGGAGGGCGCGTGCGGCGGCTCGATATCTGCGGGTTCCATTGGGTCGAGCGTTCCTTCCCAACGAGCGACGACGCTCGAAGCGACCGCATTGCCGACGACGTTCGTCGCCGAGCGGCCCATGTCGAGGAAATGGTCAACGGCGAGGACCAGGAGCAGCCCAGCCTCGGGGATGTGGAAGATTGGGAAGGTCGCGGCGATGACCACCAGGCTCGCACGCGGAACGCCCGCCATTCCTTTCGACGTGACCATCATCACCAGCAGCATCGTGACTTGCTGGCCGATCGTCAGGTGAAGCCCATAAGCCTGCGCGATGAAGATCGAAGCGTAGGTCATGTACATCATCGAGCCGTCGAGATTGAACGAATAGCCGAGAGGCAGGACGAAGCTGGCGATCCGCGGCGGCACGCCGAAGCGGTCGAGCGATTCGAGGGTCCGCGGGTAAGCGGCTTCCGACGAGGCGGTGGAGAAAGCGAGCACGACCGGGTCGCGGATGTAGCGGACGAGTTGCCGGGTGCGCGGCCCCACGATCAGGAAGCAGACGCCAATCAGCAGGGCCCAGAGGACGATAAGGCCGACATAGAAGCTGCCGACGAACTTGCCGAAGGTCGCGATGATTTCGGGACCGCGCTCGGTGATCGCGCCGGTCACTGCCGTGAACACCGCGAGCGGCGCGAAGCGCATCACGTAATCGGTGACCTGCAGCATCACTTTGACGAGGCTTTCCACGCCGCGCACGACCGGCTTTCCGGCCTCACCGATGGCCGTCAACGCGACGCCAAAGAAGATCGAGAAGATGACGATGGGCAGAATGTCGTTGGTGCTCATCGCGTCGAAGATCGACGACGGCACCAGGTGCGTGACGAAGTCCTTGAGGTTGAATGCCGAGGTCTCGACACCGCTGGCAGCGGTGGCGGGCGGGATCGGCAGGTTGAGGCCGACACCGGGCTGGACGAGGTGGACGAGAATCAGGCCGAGTGTGAGCGACACCAGGCTGGCGGCGATGAACCAGCCGAGCGAGCGGATGCCGATCCGGCCGAGCGCGGCGACGTCGCCCATGTGCGCGATGCCGGCGACGAGCGTCGAGAAAACGAGCGGCGCGATGATCATCTTGATCAGCCGCAGGAACAGCGTGGTGACGATGCTGAGATAATCGGCGATGGATTTGAGGCGCGCCGCGGAGGCCGCACTGCCGTCGTCGATCGAATAATTGATTGCCCAGCCGGCGATGATGCCGAGGACCAGCGCGATCACGATGAATCTCGTCAGCTTCTTGGCCACCACATTCTCCTCAAGCGGCAGCGCTCGCAGCGCTGGATGGAACCGTCAAGCTTCACACTGCCAAACGCGCCAGCTAGTGCCGCGTCATGGCATCGGATGTGCTTGAGTTTGGGCGCGAGATCCTCCACGACGAAGCGCGCGCGCTCGACGCGCTGGCGGATAGTCTCGGCGGTCCGTTCGAGGAGGCGGTCCGGCTGATCCTTCAGTGCAAGGGCAAGCTGATCGTCAGCGGCCTCGGCAAGTCGGGCCATGTCGCCCGCAAGATCGCCGCGACCTTCGCGTCGACGGGAACGACGGCGACCTTCCTCCATCTTGCCGAAGCGATTCATGGCGACCTCGGCATGGCGAGCGCCGGCGACGTGGCGATACTCATCTCCCAAAGCGGCGAAACGGCCGAGCTCGAGCCGGTGATCGATCACTTCAGCCATGTCGGCATCCCGGTGATCGCCATCACAGGCAACAGCGCCTCGATGCTGGCGAAAGCGGCCGCCGCGGCGCTCGTGCTTCCCCATTGGCCCGAAGTCGGACCCGAGTCCGTCGCGCCGACGACGTCGACGACCATGTCGCTCGCGCTTGGCGATGCGCTGGCGATGACGGTCATGCAGCAGAAGGGGTTCACGCGAAACGACTTCGGCAGGCTCCATCCCGGCGGTTCGCTGGGCGCGAGGCTCAAGCCCGTGAGTCGGCTGATGCACTCGGGCGAAGCATTGCCGCTGACACGGGAGGATGCGTCGATGCACGATTCCGTCGTCGAGATGTCGGCGAAGAGGCTCGGGATCATCGGCGTGGTCGACGGCGACGGGCACCTCGTTGGCGCAATCACCGACGGAGATCTCCGCCGGCATATCGAACAGGGTCTCGACCACACGGCCGCGGAGTTCATGACCCGGGATCCGAAGACGATCGCCGCGGACGCGCTCGTCGACGAAGCGATCACCTTGTTCGAAGAATATAAGATTACGGCGCTGTTCGTGGTCGAGGAGGTCGGCAGGAGAAAGAAGCCGGTCGGCGTGCTCCACATCCACGACTGCCCGCCGGTGCGATGAACACGATCATCGTGATTCCGGCGCGCTACGCGTCATCCCGATATCCTGGAAAGCCGCTCGTCGGCCTGAAGGGCGCAAGCGGCGTGTCGAAGCCCCTCATCCAGCGAAGCGTCGAGGCGGCGCGGCGGGTGAGCGGCGTGTCAGGCGTGTTCGTGGTCACCGACGACGAACGGATCGCCGAGGCCTGCGCGCCCGCGCGGGTGGGCGTGATCATGACGTCGAGCGAGTGCCGCAACGGCACCGAGCGCTGCGCCGAGGCCCTGTCGCAACTTCACGAGCCCGATCTCATCATCAACCTGCAGGGCGATGCGTTGTTGACGCCAGCGAGCTTCGTCGAGGCGCTGATCGCGCACATGGCACGCGAGCCTGAAGCGCTCGTTGCGACCCCCGCGATGCGGCTGCGGCGCGAGGAGGTCGAATCGCTTCGTCGCGAAGAAGCGGCGGGGCGCGTTGGCGGAACGACGGTCGTCACCGACAATCGAGGCCGCGCGCTCTATTTCTCGAAGCGGCTCATCCCGCACCTGCCCGAATGGGCGCTCGACGGGTCGCCGACACCGATGAAGTTGCACGTCGGAGTCTACGGCTACCGACCCAGGGCGCTCGAACTGTACCGCGACACGCCGCTCAGCGAACTGGAGACGCTCGAGGGCCTCGAGCAGCTGCGTTTTCTAGATGCCGGAGTTCCTGTCGCGGTCGTCGAAGTGGAGAGGCCGCCATTCGCGCTTCGCGAGCTCAACAACCCCGAAGACGTCGCTCCGATCGAGGAGGCGCTCGCCGCGGCCGGTCTCGAATGAATTTCTGGGACACGCTCGACCCGAAATACCGCCTGATCCTGTGCGATGTCTGGGGCGTCGTGCACGATGGAGTAGAGCTCTATCCGGGAGCCCCCGATCGTCTGCGCGGGTGGCGCGATGAGGGACGCTGCGTGATCCTGCTGACGAACGCGCCGCGAACCGAGGAGGCGGTCGAGCGGCAGCTCACGCGCATCGGGCTGGCAAAGAATTCCTGGGATGCAATCGCGACCAGCGGTGAAGCAGGGATCGCCGCCTTGAATGCGCTCCGGCAACCCGTGGGATTCATCGGTACCGCCGGCGATCGCCAGGTGTTCGAAAGCCGGGCGGTGCCGATCGCTGACAATCAAAACTTCACCGATCTGGCCTGCACAGGGACTCGCGAAGGCGAGCCTGATCCGCAGCAGTACCGCACGGAGCTCGAGCAGCTCGCGGTCCGCGACGTGCACATGCATT
>DATCJM010000347.1:0-9232 GCA_036562805.1 Sphingomicrobium sp. | reverse complement strand
CCCGTGCACTGTTCGCTGCCGGCGCCGCATTGCCCGTCACCAACAGCTCGTCCGCGACACCGCGGCGCACGAATGGGGACGAGACCGGCGCGATCGGCATCGCGATCGCGGGTTTTCGCTCGTTCCTGCCCGGGTCGGGTGGCCGCGAAAGTTCGATGTCGAAAAGTCCGCGATCGACCTTGAAGACTGGCGCAACGGTCGCGGACGCCACTGGCTGCGCGCGAAGAGGATTCGCTCGAAGTGTCAGCGGGCCGCGCTTGCCCAGGGTCGAAAGAACGAAATCGATCGGAGCACGGTTGTTGCCCGGACCTGCCCGGACCGGTTCGATGGTGACTTGCGGGATCGACGGCGGGGCCGCGACCGCCGGACGCACCAGCAACGCTGCGATGGCGCAGGCGCGCAGGAGCGACGCACGGCGGTTCGCATGCACGACTGCCCCCTTGTCGACCTTGCGAACCACAGCGCTCCTTTCGCCCCAACAGGAGACGCGCTTCGAACTTCAGTACGCGGAAGAATTCCCACCCGAACAGCGAATCGGTTAACGAAGCAAGCGAATTCGTTAACCACATGTCTCAAAACGGGAATTAAACGTGCCGCGGTCGGACGTCTATGATGCCTCCAAGCGACGACTCGGCGCCTCCGGCGCGGTGATCCGCGACCCTATGAAGCGGCGCGAAAGTCCGCCGTCGCATGGTCTAGATGCATCGCGCCGGCTCCGCCCAGTTCGGCGAGGGCGCTTTCCATTTCGGCCAGGAGCCATTCCCGGAACCGCTTCACTTTCGGGACCATTCGCCGCTCACTTGGAAACACCAGCCAATAGGCCCAGCCACGCGTGGAGATTCTGTCGGGAAACGGGGCGTGGAGCCGGCCTGCGGCAACGTCGCCTTTCCACAGGAGCGGCGTCAGCAACGCGAAGCCCTGCCCGGCCATCGCCGCATGGCCTTCGTCGGCCTGGCTGTCGAGGCGGACGCCGGGCCGACGAAAGACGCCGTCGTCAGCGGGCACCTCATTGTCTGCGAACCACTGCAGCCACCAGTCGTCGCTCGGGTTGATCAGATGCTGGCGCGGGAGGTCCCGAGGCTCGAGCTTGCGTCCGAGCTTGCGTTCGACGTCGGCGATGCATTCCGGACTGGCCATCGGGGTGAAGCTCGACTTGAACAATTCGTGGTGCTCGAGACCCTGCCAGTCGCCCCGGCCGGCGCGGATCGCGACATCTGCCTCGCCCGAGCGCAGGTCGATGAGCTCGTTGCTCGTCGTCATCCGCACCGCGAGCTCGGGATGAGCGATCTGGAAAGCACCGAGCCGCCACGCGAGCCACGTGTTGGCGAACGTATGGGTGGTGGTGATGGTGAGGAGCGACTCGTCCTCCTCGCGGTGCGACGCGAAGGCAGCTTCAATGGTGTCGAAAGCGCTCGACAGAGCGGGCACTAGCCGTGCGCCTAGCGCAGTCAGCCGGACCCTCCCCTTCTCGCGCACGAACAAAGGCGCGCCCATGCGCTCCTCGAGGCTCTTCACCTGATAGGAGACGGCCGCCTGGGTCATTCCGAGCTCGGCCGCGGCAGCCGTGAAATTCTCGGTCCGTGCCGCTGCCTCGAAGGCGCGGATCGCCGCGAGTGGAGGAAGCCGCCGCATCAACCGCACTTATAAGTTCTGCTTATAATCCCTGTCGAGCGTTTGATTGGCGAAACGAGCGGCCGGATCATAGATGAGACTCAAGCCGCCGGCGAGGTCGAGAACCCTCCCCTCACAGCCCCCTTCGCCGGCGGCCATCGACAGGAAGGACGACACGCCATGACTTATGGCCACAGCCCCCGTGCGTTCATCGAAGACGGCCCCACCGAGCAGGTCGCCAAGGCCGACGCACTGCGCTCGACCGCACGGTCCTGGCGCGTGCTCGACGAGGCCGGCCGCCTCCAGCTCGTCGAACGAGCGCTCTTCCCCGCCAACGATTGCTTCGACGACTTCCCGCTCGCGCTCTGACGCGACCGCCAGGAGGAAAGGATGGTCACCATGATCGACGAGATTTTCGACCGCAACTACCAGGCCGGCCGGCGCGAGCTTAACGCGGCGATCGCGAGCGGCTTCGCTCGCCTCGGCCGCGCGGTGGGCAACGCCTTCGCGGTGCTCAACCGGATCGAATATTCCGCGCCCTGGGCAGCCAGGCCCCGGAAAGCACGGTCCCATTAACTGGCAGAGGAGCGCGGACTAGCACGCGCCGCGCTCCTCGCTTATAGCGCCGGCTCCTTCCGTTCTACCGTTGGAGTGACGCGAACCGTGGCTCGCCGCCGCCAAATCTATGAGGGCAAGGCCAAGATCCTCTACGAGGGTCCGGAGCCCGGCACGCTCATCCAATATTTCAAGGACGATGCGACCGCGTTCAACGCGCAGAAGCGCGGCACGATCAGCGGCAAGGGCGTCATCAACAACCGCATCTCCGAGCATATCTTCACCGCGCTGCAGACGATCGGCGTGCCCACGCACTTCATTCGTCGCCTGAACATGCGCGAACAACTCATCCGCCAGGTCGAGATCATCCCGATCGAGATCGTGGTTCGCAACGTTGCCGCCGGCTCGCTCTCGAAGCGCCTCGGAATCGAGGAAGGCACCCAGCTCCCGCGCACGATCATCGAATATTATTACAAGGACGATGCGCTCGGCGACCCGATGATCGCCGACGAGCATATCGCCTGCTTCGGCTGGGCGACTCAGGAGGAAATGAACGACATCGCCGACATGGCGATCCGTGTGAACGACTTCCTCTCGGGAATGTTCGCCGCGATCGGCATCCGCCTGATCGACTTCAAGCTCGAGTTCGGGCGCGTCTAGGACGGCGACTATGCCCGCGTGATCCTCGCGGACGAGATCAGCCCGGACGGCTGCCGGCTGTGGGACATGAAGACCAACCAGAAGCTCGACAAGGACCGCTTCCGCCAGGACCTCGGCGGCGTCGAGGAAGCCTATCAGGAAGTCGCGCGCCGCCTGGGACTGCTCCAGCCCGACGAGGAGAATGCCGTCCTCGACCTCGAAAGCCACCGCAAGAAGCGCGGGAAGTAGGCGCGGTCTGCAGTCGTGAAGACCGCCTTGCTGATCGTCGGAGTGCTCGCGCTGCTCGTCGGCCTCCTCTGGGTCGGACAGGGAATGGGGCTAGTCCACTGGCCGGCTTCCAGCTTCATGATCGACCAGCGACCGTGGGTTACGCGCGGCGCGATCCTGGCGTTCGTCGGCCTCGTCCTCATCCTCGTCTCCCGGAGGCGATAGCCGGCCGAGGCTGGCGCCCTTGCCTACTGTCCTACAGCGGCCCTGCTGTGCTTAAGCGACATCGATGAATGCTCCTTCCCGCTCGTCCTCGCGTGTAGACCTGCTGCGTTCGCTGCGTTTCGCCGGCCTCGCGTGCGCGCCTGCGCGCGCGTGGCACTGCCAACTTTGGCAACTTTCAGCGCCATGACCCTGTCCCGCGCCCGTGTCGTCACCCTGAATGCCGCGCTCGGCCCGCTCGACTATCGGGTCCCCGACGCGATGCATATCGAGCCCGGCTCGGTGGTTGTCGCGCCGCTTGGGCCGCGGCAGCTGCTGGGCGTTGCGTGGGAAGCGGACCGGCTTCCTACCAACGAAGTCCCGGATGCGCGGCTGCGCCCGCTCGCCGGAGTGATGGATGTCCCGCCGATCGCCGCGCCGCTGCGGCGGCTGTGCGAATGGACTGCCGATTATTATCTCGCGCCGCTCGCGTCGGTGTTGCGGATGGTGCTGCCCTCGTCCGCGGCGCTGGACGGGCCGCGGCAGCTCACCGAATATCGTCCGACCGGCCTCGTGCCGGATCGGCTCACACCGCAGCGCGAGAAGGCGCTTGCCGCGCTCGAGGGCCGGCAGGGCACCATCCGCGAGCTCGCGGACCACGCCGGCGTCAGCGACGGCGTCTTGCGCGGCCTCGTCAATGCTGGGGCGCTCGAGCCTGTGGCTGTCGATGCCGACCGGCCCCTCTCCAAGCCCAGTCCTGATTATGCGCCGCCTGATCTCAACGACGACCAGCGCGAAGCGGCCGCGAGCCTCGCTTCGGCGGTCGGCAAGGGTTTCGACCCTGTCCTGCTCGACGGCGTCACCGGCTCGGGCAAGACCGAGGTCTATTTCGAAGCGATCGCCGAGTGCCTGCGGCAGGGAAAGCAGGCGCTCGTCCTGCTGCCGGAAATCGCGCTCACCGAGCCCTTCCTCAAGCGCTTCGAGGCGCGCTTCGGCTGTGCTCCCGCCGCTTGGCACTCGGACCTTCGCTCATCCCAGCGCCGCCGCGCCTGGCGCGGGATCGCGAGCGGCGAAGCGGCCGTCACCGTCGGCGCTCGTTCGGCGCTTTTCCTGCCCTACCCCGACCTCGGCCTGATCGTGATCGACGAGGCGCATGAGCCATCGTTCAAGCAGGAGGAAGGCGTCCAGTACCACGCCCGCGACACCGCGGTGATGCGCGCGAAGTTCGAGGACATTCCCGTGATCCTCTCGACCGCGACGCCGCCGATCGAGAGCCGCCACATGGTCGAGCTTGGCCGCTATCGCGAAGTGTCGCTCCCCGAGCGGTTCGCGGGAGCATCCCTGCCGGCGATCCGGTCGATCGATCTGACTCAGGATCCGCCCCCGCGCGGGCGCTGGCTCGCGCCGGAGCTGGTCGGCGAGCTGCAGGCCAACCTCGACCGCGGCGAGCAGTCGCTGCTGTTCCTCAACCGCCGCGGCTTCGCGCCGCTGACGCTCTGCCGCCATTGCGGCCATCGCTTCCAATGCCCGAACTGTACCGCGTGGATGGTCGAGCACCGGCTCATGCACCGCCTCGCCTGCCACCATTGCGGCCATGTGATGCCGCCACCCAAGGCCTGTCCTGAATGCGGCGAAGAGGACAGTCTCGTCGCCTGCGGTCCCGGCGTCGAGCGCATCGCCGACGAGGTCGCCGAGCTGTTTCCTGAGGCGCGCACGGCCATCGTCACGTCGGATACGATCTGGTCGCCCCTGCGCGCTGCCGAGTTTGTCGGCGCGATGGAAGCCGGCGCGATCGACGTTGTGATCGGGACGCAGCTGGTCACCAAGGGCTATCACTTCCCCAACCTGACTTTGGTCGGCGTCGTCGACGCTGACCTCGGCCTCGCCGGCGGCGACCTTCGCGCGGCCGAGCGCAGTTTCCAGCAGATCCAGCAGGTCGCCGGCCGCGCTGGTCGCGGCGACAAGCCGGGGCGCGTGCTCGTCCAGACCCACGATCCCGACGCGCCCGTCATCGCCGCGCTCGTTAGCGGCGATGTTGCGGGTTTCTACGCCGCCGAGACGGATTCCCGCCGGGAAGCCGCGATGCCGCCGTTCGGCCGCCTCGCGGCCATCGTGGTTTCGGCCGAAGACGCGTCGGAGGCGGAAGGCGTCGCGCGGCAGATCGGCCATGCCGCGCCCGAGGTCGAAGGCATGGCCGTGTTCGGTCCCGCGCCCGCTCCACTCGCCATGCTTCGCGGTCGCCATCGCCAGCGATTGCTCGTCCACGCCCGCCGCAGCCTCGACGTCCAGGACGTCATCCGCGACTGGCTGGCCGAGGTCGAATGGGGTTCCAAGGTCCGCGTCGCCGTCGACGTCGACCCCTATAGCTTCCTTTAAAAATCGGCGTGGATAGAGGCTCTTGCGTGCGAGGCCGAGCCTGTTAGCCTCGATTTGCCGAGGAAGGGGGGTCCTGTGCGTTTCTCAGTGGCTTGGTTGAGTGCGGTGGCGATGTTCTCCGCAGCTCCCGCGCACGCAGCATGGCTCGAGGCCAAATCGAATCATTTCATCATTTACGCGGACGCTCCGACAGACGTTCTTCGCGATTATGCATCGCGGCTCGAGAGGTTCGATCAGGCAGTCCGGAAACTGCGCGGAATGAACGACCCCGCGCTCGGGAACTCAGGCAAGGTCACCATCTATGTGGTCGGCGACCTCGACAGCATCCAGAAGCTGATCGGCATCGGCGGCGCCGCGGGCCTGTACATCGGTCGAGCTTCCGGCGCGGTGGCCTTCGTGCCGAGCATCTCCACCAAGCGGCCTGAACCTGGCGAACTCAGCTCGCAGACGATCTTCTTTCACGAGTACACACATCATCTTCAGCTTGAGAGCACCACCGCCGCTCTGCCTCCCTGGCTGGTCGAAGGCACAGCGGAATTTTTCAGCACGGCGAAGATCGAGGACGATGGTTCTGTTGCGATCGGTGCGGCGGCCGACCATCGTGCGGTGGGACTTTACCTTCTGGCACCGATCCCGCTCGACAAGCTCCTTGGAGATTCCTTTACGAGCCTCACCGCTTATTCTCGGGAGACTCTGTACGACCGCGGCTGGCTTCTGACGCATTATCTGAATTTCGAGCCCGCCCGCCACGGCGAACTCGACCGCTATGTGCAGCTGATCCAGCAGGGGCAGCAGCCGATCGATGCCGCCGGATCCGCATTCGGCGACCTCAAGCAGCTCGATCACGATCTCGAGCAATATATGAAGCGGAAGCGGCTGACCGATGTCGTCGTGCCGGCGTCTGCGCTGAGTGTCGGCACGATCTCGATCCGTCCGCTTGCACCTGGGGAAGCGGCCATCATGCGGGTGCGAATTCGATCGGATCGCGGCGTCACTTCGACGTCGGCGCCGGACGTCGCGGCCGAAGCGACTGACATCGCGACGCGCTACCCCGACGATCCGGCAGTGCAGACCGCTCTTGCGGAAGCGGAGTTCGATGCGAAGAATTTCGATGCCGCAGAAGCCGCCGCTGACCGCGCACTGGCCATCGACCCGCACTCCAGAAATGGCCTGATCTACAAGGGTCTTGCGCGGATGGAACGTGCCAAGACGGCGGGCGGCAAGGCCGACTGGCAAGAAATCCGCAGCTGGTTCGTGGCTGCAAACCGGCTCGATCCGGACGATCCGGAGCCGTTGATGCGTTATTTCGAGACGTTCGGCGCAGCGGGGGAGAAACCGCCCGAAAATGCGGTGAAGGGCCTTATGTATGCTGCAGCGCTAATGCCGCAGGACGCGAAACTCCGCAGAATGGCGACGCATCAATTGCTCGAACAGAATGATCTGGCATTGGCGAGACAAATGTTCGCGATGATTGCATTCGATGCGCATGTTAAGCCCGAGCTGCGAAGCCAGAATCAGCGCATTATGGAGGACATCACCGCTGGGAATGCGGCGGCGGCCCTGACGCTTCTCGATGAAGAGGCCAAGCAGCAAAAGAATAATGACTGATCGGAAACTAGGCGAGATGATGCCGTCGCTGCTGGGACCGAAGAAGCTCTAACCGCCGGCGCTGGCTGCGCTGATCCGCCTGCGGACCCAATGCGGTTTCATCAGCTCGCCGTGGCGCACTGCCAGCCACAGGAGCCAAAGTCCGAAGATCGTCGCGACGATGATTGCAATCGGCGATGCCTCGAGACCGAAGCCGTTGCCGGTCAGGAGTGGCGGTCCGCTCAGTCTGGCGGTCAGCAACCCGTGCACCGGCGTGCCCGAAACGGGAATGTCGAACAGCTCACCCTGCGTGAAATTCCAAGCCGCGTGGATGCCCATCGGCAGCCAGAGGCTGCGGGTCAGCATATAGGCGGCGCCGAGCATGACGCCGGCTTCGAAGGCGATGCCGACGGCGGCGATCGCGCTCGCATGCGGGTTGGCGAGATGTGCGGCACCGAAAAAGGCGGACGTCAGCAGCAGCGCGACCCAGCTGCCGCCGAATTCCTCGATCCAGCGGAAGAGGATGCCCCTGAACAGCATCTCTTCCGAGATCGCCGGGAAGATGGCGCTCATGATCAGCTGCGGGAGGAGGTCGCTGGAATCCCCTTCCCCGGTCAGGTGATAGACGCCGAGGACGGCGGCAACGAGAACGATGAAGCTGAAGACGGCGACCCCTGCGCCGAGGCCGATCGCGAGCGGCCGCAGCGCTCCGCCGAGCCTCAGGTCGTCGCGGCGCTCTTCGCCGAGGTGCCGAATGACGAGCTTGTACAACAGCAGGAGCAGGACGGCGCACACGATCTCGAACTGCATGTTCTGCGTCAGGCCCGGGATCGGCGGAAGGAGCTGCGTCCCCAGAAATGCCGAGAGCCCCACAACGACGAAATAAAGAAAGACGCCGATGATCATCGCCACGAGCGGATAATCGACAATCCGCCTCCACAGCGGTCTGCCGTCCGCAACCGTTATCGCTTGATCCATCACTGCCCTCCCGCCTCGACTTGAGCGGAACGAACGGCGTCGGGCAAGCGCCTATTCGACCAGTGGGAGCTCCGGCGATTTCTCGCGGTGCCCTTCGGCGGCGAGCAGCTTCTTCTTCCGCTCGAGCCCGCCACCATATCCGCCGAGCGAACCGTCGCTGCGGATGACCCGGTGGCACGGGATGAGCACCGACACGTGATTGTCGCCGTTCGCCGTGCCGACGGCGCGGACCGCTTTGGGCTGCCCGATGGCAGCGGCGATCTGCGCGTAGCTGCGCGTCTCGCCGGGTGGGATCTTGCGAAGCTCGCGCCACACCGCCTCCTGAAACGCCGGTCCCGCGACATCGATGGGGAGGTCCGGCGCGGCCAGCGGCTGATCGATGGTCTTCAGCGTGCCTTCGACGAACTCGCGCATCCCGCCGTCGTCCTTGACGATGGTGGCGTGCGGAAAGAGCCGGCGGAGAGACGTCTCACTGTCGTCGAAGGTCAACCGGCAAATGCCCTTCGACGTGGCGGCGATGAACAGCTCGCCGAGCGGACTGTCGAAGGTCGTCCACCGGATCGTCTCGCCTCGCCCGCCGTCGCGCCATGCCGATGGGGTCATCCCAAGCCTTTCCTTCGCATCGTCGTAAAAGCCGCTCGGGCTCTGGTAGCCCGCGTCGTAAACGGCGTCGGTGATCCGCCCATTCACCTTCAGCGCCTGCTCGGTGCGCCGGTTGCGCAGTCCCCGCGCATATTCGGCCGGCGAGACGCCGAGGTCGCGCTTGAAGATGCGCTGGAAATGATGGGGCGCATAGCCGACCGCCTCGGCGATTGCGGTAAGGCTCGGCAGCTCTTCGGCAGCCTCGATCAGCTTGACCGCCGACGCGATGGCTTCGCGGTCACGGCCGACCTCGTCGGGCTTGCAGCGAAGGCATGCCCGGAAGCCCGCCGCGCGCGCCTCGCCGATCGACGCATAGAGCGTGACATTCTCGCGTTTCGGCCGCCACGCCGGACAGCTCGGCTTGCAGTAGATGCCGGTCGTGTGGACCGCGACGATCACACGGCCGTCCCAGCTG
>DATCJM010000341.1:0-7792 GCA_036562805.1 Sphingomicrobium sp. | reverse complement strand
ATCCTTGTAATCGGGATCGGTGAGCTGCGGAACGGGGATGTCTGGCTGGATTCCGCCCGCCTGCACCGACCGGCCCGACGGCGTGTAGTAGCGCGCGGTTGTGAGCCGGAGCGCGGCGTCAGGCGCCGTTTGCACGACCGTCTGGACCGAGCCTTTGCCGAAGCTGGTCTCGCCCATGACGAGCGCACGATGATGGTCCTGGAGCGCGCCGGCCACGATCTCCGACGCGGAGGCGGTGCCCGCATCCGTCAGCACGATCACCGGCAGGCCGTGCGCCATGTCGCCCGGCCGCGCATAATAGCGTTCGATATCGTCCTTGGTGCGGCCGCGCTGCGACACGATCTCGCCGCTGTTGAGGAAGTCGTCAGCAACGTCGACCGCCTGGTCGAGCAGCCCGCCCGGATTCGATCTCAGGTCGACGACATAGCCAAGCGGATGGCCGCCGGTCGCCTTGTCGATCGAAAGCAGAGCTTCCTTGGTCTTGTCGGCAACATTGCCGGTGGAGGTGTTGATGTTGATGTAGCCGATGCCGTCCTTGATCTCCCACTCTACGGGGTGCAATTCGATCTGCTGGCGGACGATGGTCACGTCGAAGGGCTTGTCTCGGCCCGGCCGGACGATGGTCAGCTTGACCGGGGTTCCGGGCTGCCCCTTCATCTTCTCGACCGCCTGGTCCAGCGTGATGCCGTTCAGGAACTCGCCGTTGATGTGGGTGATGTAATCGCCGGACTTGATCCCAGCCTTCCACGCCGGCGTATCCTCCGTCGGCGCGATGACCTTCACGACGCCGTCCTCCAGCGAGACCGTGAGGCCGAGGCCGCCGTAATTGCCGTCGGTCGTCGTCTTCAGCTGGTCGAAGTCCGAGCCTTCGGCATAGCTCGAGTGCGGGTCGAGCGCGGCGAGCATCCCGTCGATCGCGCCCTTGATGAGCGTATGGTCGTCGACCGGCTCGACGTAATTCGCCTTCACCCGCTCGTAGACGCTCATGAACTTCTCGAGCTCCTGGTAATTGGTCGTATCCGCGGCAGCGAAGGAGCTAGCGGTCACGGGGACCAGGGCGAGAGCTCCGACGAGCGCGAGCGGCGGAAGGAGCTTGGCAATGCGGTTCATCATGGTCGCGTCCTGTATGCGCGGCGGTTCCGGTTGAGTGACGGGCATTTAGCCGCCTTTCATGGCCTTTGACAGCGGTTGAGATGAACCTGCGATGAGAGCAGGCGAGAATCGCTGCCCATTGTGGGACAGTTCGACCTCCATGGGGCCGAGCGCGCGGCCAAGCGGATCGCCGAGGCTGACCTGGTCGCCCGGCTTCAGCGTGGTCGAAACATTGACGATCAGGCTCAGCCAGCCGCCCCCATGATCGATGATGACGATGCCGTCATAGTCGCGGAATGGCCCGGCAAATCGAACGACACCGGCGGCGGGAGCAATCACCGGCGCCCCTCGGGGAGTGGCGAAGCTGATCCCTCGAGAGCGCACGCCGCTCTCGTCGACTGCGCCCAGGCCTTCGACCACCTGCGCGGTGACGGGCAGCGCGTAAGCGAACGGCGCTGTCTCCTGCGGCCCGGCAGGTCCGATTGGACGGGCCGGCGCGGCCCCTTCGGACGCGAGGAGCGCGGCGAGCGCTCGCGCCGACCTGCTGCTCGACTCCTGCCCTTGCAGCTGCTGGAGCTGTTCGCCGGCGGCGATGGCGACGTCGCCGCTGCTAAGCGCCTGTCCCCCCGCCGTGAGGGAGCGTTCGAACGCCTGTTGCTCCAGCACGGCGAATGCCTGCCGCCGGAGTGCCAGCTGGCCGCGACTTCTCCGCAGCTCCTCGCGCGCCGAAAGCGCCGCAGCCTGCAGCCGCTGCCCGTCGGCAAGCTGCGCCGACAAAGCACGCGTGCGATTGCGGATGACGGGCAGCGTCGAATCGAGGAGGACGCTGACCTTGACGAGCTCGTCCGTTCCACCGCCGTCGGCGAGCGCCAACAAAGGCGGCCGGTCGCCCATCACCGCAAGGCCAGCGAGCAGCGATGAGACCGGCTTCTGTTCCTGGGCCAGCGCAGCCGCGTGCGCAGCGACATATGCCGCGGCCAGGCGATATTGCGCATCCGCGGCCGTGATCCTCGCTTCGGCGGCATCGATGGCGCGAGCGGCGGCTGCTTCCTGGCTTTGCAGGCGGTCGGCCTCCGTGCGTGCGGCGGACGCTTGTTTCTCGAGCTTCACCGTCTCGGCTTCAGCAGCAGCTTGTTCGGCCTGGGCCTCCCTGACAGCGCGCTGGAGCGGCTCGGCTTGAGGCTGCGCCGGCGCGCTCGCCGCGACGAGCGGCGTCAGTGCTAGCGCGATGGCGATCGCTCTCATGCCGCTAACCTTCACGATGATAAGGGTGGTTCGCAAGGATCGACGTGGCCCGGAACAGCTGCTCGGCAAGCATCGCACGGACAAGCAAGTGCGGCCAGGTGGCGGCTCCGAATGAAAGAAGCAGGTCGGCCGCAGCGCGGTCAGCCTCGCTGTGCCCATCGGCGGCGCCGATCAGGAAGCGGGCTTCACGCTTCCCATCGTCGCGCCAGCGCTCCAGTTTCTTCGCCAGCTCCGTGGACGACAGAACCTGCCCCTTTTCGTCGAGGACGACCTCGACGTTGGCGGCCCCAGCCTCCGGGACCTTGCCACCACGGTCAGGCAGCTCAGTCACCTTTGTCGGCCAGGTGATTCGCTTCAGATAGCGTTCGACCAGGTCGGCCTCAGGCGAGCGGCCGATCTTCCCTCGAGCGACAATGTGGAGAAGCACTTAGGGCTCGAACCCTCATTGAGCGGTAAGCGCCGGCCGGAACGGCCAGCTGAACAGGGTCTTGAAGCCCTCGTAGATCGTGCGCGCAGCCTGTGCGATCGTCGCCGGGCGATTGCTGCCGCCGCGGGTGAAGATCGCGACGGCGATACGGTGCCCGTCCGGCATGCTGATGAACCCGACATCGTCGGCGAGGCCCGTTAACGTGCCGGTCTTGTGCTCGACCGGCGTTCCGGCCGGCAGGAGCCATTTCATACGATTCTTGCCGGTCTCGCATTTGGCCATGACCCCGAGGAGATAATCGCGGCTCTGCGGCGAGATGAGTTGTGCCTTGTAGATGCGCCGGAGGAGGTCGACCATCGCCTTGGGCGTGCTCGAATCCCTCGTGTCCCAAAGATCGCGCTTGGCCGCGAGCAGCTGGGCGATGGTCCGGTCGACGTGAACGCCGTGAATGCCATTCTGCGTGAGCCAGTCATGCACGGCATGCGGCCCGCCGACATCCTTGAAGAGGACGTCGGCAGCGTGATTGTCGCTGTAGATCAGCATGCGGCCCATCAGCTTGCGCACCGGCTGCCCATCGATCGTGTCGTCGAGCGTCTTTTGCCCATGGTCGACCTGCGAAAGGTAAAGGGCCGCAATCGCGACCTTGACCGTGCTTGCCATCGGGAACGGCGTGTCCCCTTTGAGGCTGACGCTTTCGCCAGTGTTGAGGTCGAGCGCAGCGACGCCGACGTCGGCCGAGCTGCCCGAAAGAAGCGAACTCAGCTGCTGCTCGACCGACGAAAGGTCGGGAGACGAGGCCGCGCTCGCTGGAGCGGCGACGAACGCCAGCAGCGACAGAAAGATGGCAATGTATCGCATGTCCCTCACCCGCGAGCCGCGCTCACATTCGTTTCATCGCCAAATGCCCACATTCGTTCCAAATTGTAAAAATTTCTGACTTCGGGACGAAAAATGTGAACGATCACGTCGTCGGCGTCGATCAGCACCCAGTCCGCAGCCGGAAGCCCCTCCACCCTGACATTGCGCCCAAATTGCTCCTTTATCTTGTCGGCAAGCTTAACGGCCATCGATGCGACCTGCCGCGTCGATCTTCCGGACGCGATTACCATGTGGTCCGCGATGTTCGATTTGCCCGTCAGCGGGATCGACACGACCTCCTGCGCCTGATCGTCGTCGAGCGACTTGAGAACCAGTTGGTGCAATTGTTCGACGTCCACTGGGGGGCGGGCACCGGCGGCTTCAGCGGGATGTTCGGTCAAGGGGTCTCCTGGCGAACCGGGGCATGCCGAATCGCGTGCCTTTGTCGGCGAGCGGCGGGGGAACGGCGATACCAGCTGGGATCTTGCGCACGAATGGCGGTCGCAGAAGTCGGATCGGGGGGCAGGCGAAGGAAAATGATCGCCGGTGCACTCCATTCCGTCCACTCTTTCGCCTGGCTGGACGGACGGACGAACCGCCTCAGCCAACCCATCGCGCGTGCCGCGTGGGCAGCCGAATCATAACCGGGCCGGCGAATCACCGCAATCGGCACTTCGCGTGCTAAGCCACGATAATCGCGCCATTTGTGAAAATTTGGCAGGGTGTCGCTTCCCAGCAACCAGATAAACCGGTCGCGAGGGTGGCGCCGCTTCAGCAGGCGTACCGTATCGATCGTGAAGCGCTTGCGCTCGCGCTGCTCGAAATCGCTCACCTTTATGGGTGCGCGCCGCGCCATCCGTTCAGCCGATGCGAACCGCGCCTCGAACGGCGCCATGTCCGTCGCGCTTTCCTTGAGCGGATTGCCTGGCGACACCAGCCACCACAGCTCGTCGAGGCCGAGCGCGCGCATCGCCTCGAGGCTGATGTGCCGATGCCCGCGGTGGGCCGGGTTGAACGAGCCGCCGAGAAGACCGATGCGGGCCATGGCGGGAACGGCTAGCACGCGGCCACGGCACAGCATAATGTCGGCCACAAGGGGGAATGATGGCCGGCGACATCGAAGCGATTGGCGATGCGATTACGGGAAGCGTGCTCGGCCGCGCGCTCGAGCCCAGGACCGGCGAGGGCGGCGACGGGCACTTCGACGAAACGAAATGCCTGAATTGCGGCGCCGAGCTAGTCGGCCCTTATTGCCAGCAGTGCGGCCAGCATGCGCACGTGCACAAGACGCTCAAGGCCTTCTTCCATGATCTTGCCCACGGCGTGTTTCACCTCGAGGGGAAACTGTGGAACACCCTTCCGATGCTCGTCTGGCGGCCCGGGGAGCTGACGCGGCGCTACATCGATGGGCAGCGGGCGCGGTTCGTGTCGCCGATCGCGCTATTCCTCTTCTGCGTCTTCCTGATGTTCGCAGTGGTCGGCCTGACCAGTCATACCGCCCGCGCATCCGCCGAGGCGAAGGCCGACGCGGCGAAGGAGTTGAACAAGGACCAGCGGAAGCTCGAGATCCTCGAAGGGCAGCGCGCTACCGCGACCGCTCCCGTTGCGGCGAAGCTCGATGAGAATATCAACGATCTGAAGGGCGAGATGACGGCGCTTCAGGCGGTGAGGGACGGCAAGGTCGATGCGAACATGCAGTTCAGCAACGATTTCCTCGGCGGGCTCGGGGATGCGTTCGGAGGACAACTCAACGAAGCGGCCAAGAATCCGCAGCTGCTGTTCTACAAGCTCAAGACGAATGCCTATAAGTTCAGCTGGGCGCTGATCCCCATTTCGGTGCCGTTCGTGTGGCTGCTGTTTCCGTTCAGCCGCCGCTTTCACCTGTACGATCACACGGTCTTCGTCACCTATTCCCTGTGCTTCATGATGCTCCTCCTCGCCGCTTCATCGACGATCGGCGCGATTTCGAGCTCGATCGCGGGAATTGCCTTCTTCGTGCCGCCTTTCCACATGTACCGGCAGCTTCGCGGCACGTACCAGCTGAGCAAGGGCGGTGCGATCTGGCGCGCTTCGTTGCTCACCATCTTCGCGTTCATCGCCATTTCGCTGTTCGCGAGCCTGCTGGTCGCGATCGGCGCGTTCGAATAGACTACCGGCGGCAGGGATATTTGAGCGCGAGGACGCGGATCATCGCGTCTTTCAGGCTCATCCGGGCCCGTTCCGCCGGCGGGATCGCTTCGAGGCCGCGGATGAATTCGAAGCTGCCTAGCTCGGCATGCGCTTGCGGCGAGCAATAGAGAATCGGCTTCCCGGCTCGCTGCGCCGCGATCCGGTCCTCGCGGATCGAGACGCCCACGGCAGTCGCTTCCGCCTTTAGACGTCCGTAATCACTGTCGAAGAAAGCCAGCGGTCCCTTGGCTTTCAGACGCTCGGCGCGGGCGAGGAAATCGTCCGCCGGGCCGGGCGCCGCCGCTGTTGCGGGCACAGACGCCGCGAGCAGGGCCGCGGCCAAAGCGAGGGTGGGCCTCACACGCCCGCGGGAGCGGGTCCGCCGATCGCGCCGGGCTTCGGCCGCTTCGCCTTGGGGATCGACGAGCCGGCAGACGGGATCGATGGGCCCTTGGCACCGCCGCGGTCGATCGTGCCGCCTTCGAGCACCTTCTTGATTTCGTCTCCCGACAGCGTCTCATATTCGAGAAGGGCCTGCGCGAGAGCCTCGAGCTGCTCGCTATTCTCCTTCAGGAGATTCTGCGCGCGGGCATAGCCGCCCTCGACGATCTTGCGGATCTCGGCGTCGATCGCCTGCGCCGTCTCGTTCGACATCTGGCGCTGGCGATTCACCGAATAGCCGAGGAAAACTTCTTCATCCGGCTCTGCATATTGGAGTGGCCCTAGTGCGTCGGACATGCCCCAGCGGGTCACCATGTCGCGGGCGAGCTGGGTCGCATACTGGATATCGGAAGAGGTGCCGGAAGAGACCTTGTCGTAGCCGAAAATCATCTCCTCGGCGACGCGGCCGCCCATCGAGACCGCGAGGTTCGCGTACATCTTGTCGCGATGATAGCTGTAGCTGTCGCGCTCCGGCAGGCGCATGACCATGCCGAGCGCGCGGCCCCGCGGGATGATCGTCGCCTTGTGGATCGGGTCCGACGCGGGCTCGTGGAGAGCGACGATCGCGTGGCCCGCCTCGTGATAGGCGGTCATGCGCTTCTCGTCCTCGGTCATGACCATGGACTTGCGCTCGGTGCCCATCAGCACCTTGTCCTTGGCCTCCTCGAACTCGTGCATGGCGACCAGCCGCTTGCCCTTGCGTGCCGCAAGCAGCGCGGCTTCGTTGACGAGGTTGGCGAGATCGGCGCCGGAGAAGCCGGGAGTCCCGCGGGCGATCACGCGAGCGTCGACGTCGGGCGCCAGCGGCACCTTCTTCATGTGGACCTGAAGGATTTGCTCACGCCCGTCGATATCGGGGCGCGGTACGACGACCTGGCGGTCGAAACGGCCGGGGCGGAGCAGCGCCGGATCGAGCACGTCGGGGCGGTTGGTCGCGGCGATGATGATGATGCCTTCGTTCGCCTCGAAGCCATCCATCTCGACCAACAGCTGGTTCAAGGTCTGCTCGCGCTCGTCATTGCCGTTGCCGAGGCCGGCGCCGCGGTGGCGGCCGACGGCGTCTATTTCGTCGATGAAGACAATGCAGGGCGCGCTCTTCTTTGCTTGGTCGAACATGTCGCGAACGCGGCTGGCGCCGACGCCCACGAACATCTCGACGAAGTCCGAGCCGGAGATGGTGAAGAATGGAACACCCGCCTCACCCGCGATGGCGCGGGCGAGAAGCGTCTTGCCGGTGCCCGGAGGGCCGACCAGCAGCGCGCCCTTGGGAATCTTGCCGCCAAGCCGCGCGAACTTGCCCGGGTCCTTCAGATATTCGACGATCTCCTGAAGCTCCTCGCGAGCCTCGTCGATCCCGGCGACGTCGGCAAAGGTCACTCGGCCCTGCTTTTCGGTCAGCATCCGCGCGCGGCTCTTGCCGAAGCCCATCGCGCCGGAGCCTGCGTTCTTCTGCATCTGGCGCATCACGAAGAAGCTGATGCCGAGTATGAGCAGGAACGGCAGCGAATTGTAGAGCATGTAGAGCCAGATGCTCGTGCCCTCGTCGCCCTTGGCCTGGAC
>DATCJM010000330.1:0-2550 GCA_036562805.1 Sphingomicrobium sp. | reverse complement strand
CGTTCAACCGCACCTTGCCGTCGTCGATGAGGATTTTCGTTCCCGGCTTGACCGATTCGAACAGCTCGGCATGCGGCAGCTGGACGCGCCTGCTGTTGCCGGCAACATCCTCCCGGTCGAAGATGAAGCGCTTGCCTTTTTCGAGCACGGTCCGGCCGCCCTCGAAATGCCCGACGCGCAGCTTCGGGCCCTGGAGGTCGAACAGGATCGTCGTCGGGCGATGGAATTCCTTCTCGAGCGCGCGGATATGCTCGACCAGCTTCGCCTTGGTCTTCTGGTCGCCGTGGCTCATGTTGATTCGGAAAGCGTCGGCGCCGGCGAGCATCAGCTTGCGGATCATGCGCGCGTCCGCCGATGCGGGGCCGAGCGTCGCAAGGATCTTCACCTTGCGGGAGCGGGGTGCGAGTGTTTCGGGCACGGGGATGCCTTAGCCGCTTGATATGACCGTTCAACCCGCTAGAGCCGCTCGCTCAACGTCGAAATCGGAGATTGAGGAGCATGGCGGAGGGCACCGTCGCGGCTGATCAGCTGCGGCTGTTCATCGAGCGGATCGAGCGCTTGGAAGAGGAAAAGAAGGGAATCGCGGACGATGTTCGCGACGTCTACGCCGAAGCCAAGGCCAACGGCTACGATCCCAAGATCATGCGCATGATCGTGCGCCTGCGGAAGATGGAAACGCATACGCGCCAGGAGCAGGACGCGATCCTGGACACCTATCGCCAGGCGCTCGGTCTGGCGTAACTTCCGTTCGTCCTGAGCTTGTCGAAGGACTGGCTTTCTTCTTACGACGCGACAAACAACGGCAGGGCTTCGACAAGCTCAGCCCGAACGGTTTAGGTTGGGACGATGGCAGGCCATTCCAAGTTCAAGAACATCATGTATCGGAAGGGGGCGCAGGACAAGAAGCGCTCGGCGCTCTTCTCGAAGCTCAGCCGCGAGATCACCGTCGCGGCGAAGATGGGCCTTCCCGACCCGGAGGCGAACTCGCGCCTAAGGGCGGCGGTCATCGCCGCTCGCGCGCAGTCGATGCCCAAGGACAACATCCAGCGCTCGATCGACAAAGCTTCCGCGTCGGACGCCGATAATTACGAAGAAATCCGCTACGAGGGCTTCGGTCCCGGCGGAGTCGCGATCATCGTCGAGGCATTGAGCGACAATCGTAACCGCACCGCGACCAACGTGCGCACGATATTCTCGAAAAACGGCGGCAATTTGGGAGCCTCCGGAAGCGTCAGCCACGGCTTCGAGCGCCTCGGTCTGATCGAATATCCGGCGAGCGCCGGCGATGCCGACAAAGTGCTCGAAGCCGCGATCGAAGCCGGCGCCGAGGACGTCGAAAGCGACGATGAAGGCCATCGCATCTGGACCACCATCGACAGCCTCCACGAAGTCGCGCGCGCGCTCGAGCCGATGCTCGGCGAAGGCGAAGGCGCGAAGCTGGCGTGGAAGCCATCGACCGAGGTCGAGGTCCGTGGCGACGACGCGCAGCAGCTCATGCGGCTCATCGACGCGCTCGAGGAAGACGACGACGTCCAGACCGTCTGGGGCAATTACGACGTCCCCGACGAGGAGCTGGAGAAGCTGGCCTGAATCCCCCCTCTCCTTTAGGGGAGGGGCAGGGGGTGGGGCAGTTGGTCGGCCAGTCGGAAGCGAAGTCAAAGCTCAAGCCGCGAGCACGAGATCTACGCAACAGCTTGACCGAGCCGGAGCTGAGGCTCTGGCAGCATCTCCGCAGCTCACAGCTCGAAGGATTCAAGTTCCGTCGGCAGATCGCCATACCGCCGTTCGTCGCTGACTTTCTTTGTCCGGCCAAAGCGCTCATCGTCGAGGTCGACGGGAATACGCACGATCCTGAGCAGGACAGGCGCAGGGATCGCCTCCTGGAATCGCGCGGCTACACGACGATCCGCTTCACGAATTGTGACGTGACGCAAGATGTCGATGGAGTGCTGATCACTATTCTCGGCGCCCTTCATTCGCTTCCCGATCGTTGGCCCCACCCCAACCCCTCCCCTGAAGGAGAGGGGCTTTGAAGGTGCTCGGCCTCGATCCGGGTCTCGGCACTACGGGCTGGGGCATCATCGAAGCTCAAGGCAATCGCCTCGCGCATATCGCAAACGGGCAGATCAGGACCGACACCGCCGCCCCGCTTGCGCAGCGCCTCGCCGATCTCGCCGACCAGCTCGAAGGGTTGATCGCCGAGCAGCGGCCGGACGCGGCCGCGGTCGAGGAAGTGTTCGTCAACAAGAACCCGCAATCGACTCTGAAGCTCGGCCAGGCGCGCGGCGTGGTGCTGATGTGCGCCGCGCGCGCCGGGATCGACGTCGGCGAATATTCGCCGGCGTTGGTGAAGAAAGCGGTGGTCGGGACCGGCGGCGCCGAGAAGGCCCAGGTCCACGCGATGGTGTCGCGGCTGCTTCCCGGCGCGAAGATCGCCGGCCCCGACGCCGCCGACGCACTCGCCGTCGCCATGACCCACGCGCACCATCTGGCGACGAGCCGCCGCATCGCTTAAGCCAGCGGCCGATGATCGCGCGCCTTTCCGGCATC
>DATCJM010000300.1:0-7453 GCA_036562805.1 Sphingomicrobium sp. | reverse complement strand
CCCCAAAGACGAAATCCTGCGCTTCATCGCATCGAGCTTTCGATCGGTGTGGGCGCTCGAACTGCTACTGGTGCTGAAGCGTGAGCGGCGGCCCTGGTCGCATCAGGAGCTCATCACCTGCATGCGGGCGAGCGACCTCGTCGTCACCAAGGCGCTGACTGCGCTCGAAGCCGCAGGCCTTGTCACAAACTACGCCGGCACCACTCAATATACGCCTGTCAGCGACGAGGTCGCTGCGCTCGTCGACGAAGCCGAAGCCCTTTATGCGAAGGGGCCTGACGCGGTGCGTCGGGCAATTGTCGCGGCCTCATCCGAAGGCGCTTCTGCCTTCGCCAACGCATTCAAGCTCAGGAAGGATTGAAATGGGGGACGTCTTTCCGACAGCGGTCTACATCCTTTGCTTTCTGACAAGCGCAGCTTGCGCCTGGCTGCTCGGGCGAAGCTATCGTGCAAGCGGCGCGCCGCTGCTGTTGTGGAGCAGCGTCGGGTTCGTCTTCCTTGCATTGAACAATCTGGCGCTCGTTCTCGACCTCGTCGTGTGGCCAATTCGGGAAGTCGACTTGCGCCTGCCGCGCCTGCTTCTGGCGTTGGCGGCAGCCTGCTCAATGCTGTTCGGCTTCATCTGGCGCGTGGAAGAGGAGTGAGCGCGTGACTCTTTATGACTTCCTCTCGGGGGCCGTCTCGCTGGGTTTCTTTGCCTGCGGCCTCTTCTTCCTGCGTTTCTGGAAGCGAACTCATGACGGGCTGTTCCTCGCCTTCGCCATCGCCTTCGCGCTTCTCGGCACCGGTCAGGCCGTGCTTGCGCTCGCCAGCATCCCGACCGAGGAGAGGGGATCGCTCTATCTCATTCGTCTGACGGCGTTCCTGCTCATCCTCTTCGCGATCTATCGGAAGAACCGCAGCCAGCGAGCTTAAGCGATCCGCCGCTGCGTCTGATCTGCGAGTGGTGCCGCTTGCGTGACTCGAACACGCGACCCCATCATTACGAATGATGTGCTCTACCAGCTGAGCTAAAGCGGCTTTGCTCTTTTAAGGAAGCGGGCGCCCCCTATCAGGGCATTCTCCGCCTCGCAAGCGGGCCGAACATGGCTCCTCTTGAGCCCGCGCGTCCCGCTGCACCGGTTGCTAACCCATTATGCTTAAGGCTTTGGTAACCGCGCTCGGCCATTTTCACCGCAACTGGAGCGAAATGGGCCCTGCGGACATGGACAGTTACCGCGAACATCCGAGTGATTTCGATCTTCCGTCCTCATCGGAGGTAACGGCATCGGAGGACGTTGCTGCGGCGATCGGCACCGACGAACGGCGGATGCACGTGCGCGCGTACAATTATTGGGTGTCATTGCTCGAAGGGCGTGACTTCCCGTCGATCGAGGATCTCGAGCCTGCGGACGTCACCGACTTCGAGGCTAATAGCGTGCTGTTGGACTTCACCTGCGGACGCGACAATCCGGCCATCCCGTATATCGGAAGCGCAATCCGCGAGGAGTGCGGCCTCGAAGACAATACGCGGGCGATTGCCGACGTGCCGAGCCGTTCGCTGCTTTCGCGCCTGACCGACCATTATATGCAGATCATCGCCAATCGCGCGCCGATCGGCTTCGAGGCGGAATTCGCCAACCAGCGCGAGGAAACGATTTGCTATCGCGGCATCCTGATGCCCTTCTCGTCGGACGGCGATACCATCGATTTCATCTATGGGGTCATCAACTGGAAGCGTGTCGGCGCCGACTATGCTTCGGAGGACACACAGGCGCTCGTGCCACTGCTTCCGTCCGTAGAGGCGCGGGACGAGATCCAGCCGGACGCATTTGACGACGAGGCCGTCGAGGAAGTTGCAGCCGCTCCACTTCCGGCCGTCGACGAGGTGCCGGCGCCGATTGAAGCGCTGGAGTTTGGCTCCACGGCCGATCATGTGCCCGAGGATGTCCCGGAAGAAGATTTCATTGCCGCCGACCCGGTTCAGCCTGTGCTTGAAGAGGCCGCGATTGGCGAGCCGCTCGAACTGACGGACGTCATCGAGGACGAGGCTGTCGAAGAGGCGTTCGAGCTGACCGACGCCCTCGAGGACCGCGCTCCGGATGAGCCATTCGAGACCGCCGCGGCGAATAGCGACGACGTGGCGATCGAAGCACCTGAATGGTCCGGCGATACCGTCGAAATTCAGGGGCTGGCGCATGCCGACGCAGACAGCGATGCAGCTGTGCCGCATTTCGCCTGGGAAGATGGGCCGCTCGCCGACGTCGACGCGGGCGAGCCGCCGGCGATCGAGCTCGACGAGGACGCAGCCCTTGCCGACCGACTGTGGGCAGCGCGCGAGACCGCCGATGCCGCGAAGGCTGGAGAAGGGCGCAGCCGTGCAGCCCTCTATCGCGCCCTATCGCTGGCCTATGATTTCGCGCTCGCCGCCCAGGCGAACGAGACCGAATATACCGAGCTTCTCGACGAATCGGGCGTGAAGGCGCAGGCGCGCGCGCCGATGACGCCGATCGTCAAGCTCGTCTTCGGGATCGATTACGACAAGGCCCGATTGACCGAATTCGCGGCGGCCCTTTCCTACGGCGTTCGCCAGGACCTTGGGCCGGGCGAGTTCCAGGGCCTGATCGAAAAGCAGGCGGGCGGCCTCAAGGCGCTCGTCGCGGCCGAGCGCCAGGCGAGGCGTCCCGAGCCGAAGATGGACAGCAAGGGGGAGGTGGCCCGCGCGCGACTTCGCGCCGCCGTCGCGATTTCCCTCGACGATGTCCCGGCAGATGACGAGTTCGCGGTCGTGATTACGCGACGCGGTCCTGACGGCCGTCATGAAGCGGTCGCGATCGTCGACGACCAGGCGATCATCGACCGCGCCATTCGTCGGGCTGCATAGCATTCAGATAACTTTCCGGCGCCTCCGCGGGGTTGTTCCCTTGCGGAGCGCAGGTCTATAGGCCCGCCAGCCTCAAGAGACCCCCGGAGCAGAATTTTCAATGACGGCACACGCGCGCCTGGACCCGCCGCTGGTCGAGTCGATTCGTAAGGCGCTGACCGGAAACGCACTCCCAGGAGAGACGCAGGGACTGACTCGCGACGCAGAGCGCGACGCGGCCGAGTTCCTGGCTGACGTTGCGGCGACGCGCCGCCGCGGCGAGCTAGCGGTTCGGATCCAGTCGATCGGCGGCGAAGCCGGCAACCGGCGCATGCGGATCGGCATCGTCAACGACGACATGCCCTTCCTCGTCGATTCGGTCGCGAACGCCATCGCTGCGCGCCAGCTCACGATTTATCGTTTGCTGCATCCGGTCGTCTGCGTGAACCGGGACAGCGACGGAGAGCTCCAGTCGGTCGAGCCGCTCTGCGGCGACAAGGATCGTCGCGAATCGATGATGTATGTCGAGCTCGACCGCGCAGATGCGCGCGGCCGACAGGAGCTCGCCGCCGATCTGCGCCGAGTCCTCGGCGACGTTCGTCTCGCCGTTCGCGACTGGGAGCCGCTCCAGGCGCGCATGCGGGCGGACGCGGCGAAGGCCGATCCGGAAGGTGCAGCCCTTCTCAACTGGTTCGCCGACGGAGCGATGACGCTCCTCGGCTACCAGGTCGAAAGGCCTTACCAGGCGCCCTCGGACGCGCTCGGCATCTTCAGCATTCCCGGCACCCCGACCGACGAGGGCGGCTGCCTTGGCGCGATGCGTTATCTCGAGAACGGCGGCGAAGTTCCGCTGATGGCGAAGGCCGAGCGCAAGTCGACAGTCCACCGCCGAGTCCCGCTCGATCTCGTCGTCGTGCCGATCACCGACAGCGGCAAGGTTGCCGGCATCGGGGTCCACGCCGGGCTATGGACGAGCGAAGCGCTGCGCGTCCAACCTGAGGAAGTCCCCGTGCTGCGTGAGCGGCTGAAGCAGCTCGACAAGGATTTCGGGTTCGATCCCAAGGGTCACTCGGGGAAAGCGCTTCGCCACGCGGTGGCGTCGCTGCCGCGCGATCTGGTCATCGCGATTGATTATGAATCGCTTCGTCAGCTGGTGCTGATGGCGATGTCGCTTGCCGACCGGCCCCGTCCGGCGCTGCTCCAGGTGCGCAGCATCCTCAAGGGACAGCTTTTCACGTTCGTATGGCTGCCGCGCGAGGAACTGAGCACGAGGCGGCGCCTGGCAATCGCGGCGCTGCTCGAAAATGAGGTGGGCCGGGAGATCACCAGCTGGTCGGTCGAGCTAGGCGACGCCGACCTCGCCCTCATCCGCTACACCCAATATATCGACGAGAAGGCAGCGCCGCCGGATGCGGAAGCGCTCGATGCGGCGGTGGTCGAGATGGTTCGCGGCTGGGCGCCCGCGGTCGAGGCCGAGCTGATCGCGAGGGCCGGGGCGCCGCGCGCGACCAGGCTTGCCCTCACCTACATCGGCGCGTTTCCCGACACCTATCGCTCGCGGAGCGCGCCCGAGGAGACCGCCGCCGATATCCTGCGGCTGTGCGCTTTGACCGACGATGGCGACCGCGACGTGCGCATTTCGCGGGTCGACGGAGACAGCCCGCGGCAGCTTCGTTTGAAGACCTACCGGAAGAATGGTCTGATCCCGCTTTCCGAAGCGGTGCCCGTGCTCGAGAACTTCGGCTTTCGAGTGCTAGAGGAGCTTCCGACCGAGCTTGCGGGCGGCATCGGCTTCATCCACGATTTCCACGTCGAGATCGCCCCGGAAGCGGACGTGGATTCGATCCTGTCGCGGACCGACGAGATCGAGCGCGGCATCGCCAATGTCCTGTGCGGCACGGCGGAAGACGACGAGTTCAACCAGCTCGTGCTCTATGCCGGCCTCGACACGCAACACGTCGTCTGGTTGCGCGCCTGGTTCCGCTATCTCCGCCAAACCGGCAGCAGCTTCGGGCTGATTACCGTGGCGGATGCGCTTCGGCGGGCGCCCGGCGCGACGCCGGCGCTCATCGGCCTGTTCACCGCGATGCACGATCCCTCGGTCAGCCAGCGCGAGCAGAAGGCGGCCCAGTATCGCGAGGAGCTCGACCGGTCGCTGACCAAGGTGCGCTCGATCGACGACGACCGCATCCTTCGCCGTCTGCGCGCGCTCGTCCTCGCGATCCTGCGCACCAACGCCTTCGCTCCGGCGGCGCAGGAAGCGCTCGCCTTCAAGATCGATTCCGTTGCCGTGCCGGGTCTTCCGGCGCCCGTGCCGTGGCGCGAGATCTGGATCTACAGCCCGCGCGTCGAGGGCATCCATCTTCGCGGCGGGCCGGTGGCTCGCGGCGGCATTCGCTGGTCGGACCGCCGCGACGATTTCCGCACCGAGATCCTCGGCCTGATGAAGGCCCAGGTGGTGAAGAATGCCGTGATCGTTCCGACCGGGTGCAAGGGCGGTTTCTATCCCAAGCAACTGCCGCCGATGTCGGACCGCGACGCGTGGCTCGCCGAAGGCACGGAGAGCTACAAGATCTTCATCCGCTCCCTGCTGTCGATCACCGACAATCTCGTCAACGACAAGGTCGTCCATCCGGAACAAGTGGTCATCCACGACGGCGATGATCCTTACTTCGTCGTCGCCGCGGACAAGGGCACGGCGACCTTCTCCGACATCGCCAACGGGATCGCGCTCGAGCGCAATTACTGGCTCGGCGACGCCTTCGCGAGTGGCGGCTCGAACGGCTACGATCACAAGGCGATGGGGATCACCGCGCGCGGCGCGTGGATCTCCGTGCAGCGCCACTTCCTCGAGATGGGTATCGACGTCCAGTCCGACGCGGTTACCGTCGCGGGTTGCGGCGATATGTCCGGCGACGTGTTCGGCAACGGCATGCTGCTGTCGAAGTCGCTGCGCCTGATCGCCGCTTTCGACCACCGGCATATCTTCATCGACCCGACGCCGGACGCGGCGAAAAGCTGGAACGAGCGCAAGCGCATGTTCGACCTGCCACGGTCGAGCTGGGACGATTACGACCGCAAGCTGATCTCGAAGGGCGGCGGCGTGTTCCCGCGCACGGAGAAGTCGATCCCGCTCAGCCCCGAAGCGCGCGAGGCGCTCGGCGTCGATGCTAAGGAGCTCGACCCGACCGGCCTGATCAATGCAATCCTCAAGGCACCCGTCGATCTGCTGTGGTTCGGTGGAATCGGGACCTACATCAAGGCGTCGAACCAGAGCCAGGCGGACGTCGGCGACCCGTCGAACGATTTCCTTCGCGCCAGCGCCGACGAGCTTCGCGCAAAGGTGATCGGAGAGGGGGCCAATCTGGCCGTCACGCAGGCTGGCCGCATCCAGTTCGCCGAGGATGGCGGGCGCATCAACACCGACTTCATCGATAACAGCGCGGGCGTCGACTGTTCCGACAATGAAGTGAACATCAAGATCCCGCTCAACCGCGAGATGCACGACGGGGTGCTGTCGTTCGACAAGCGCAACAGCCTGCTTGCGCGGATGACCGAGGATGTCGCTGCGATCGTTCTCGAGGACAATCGGCTGCAGACGCTTGCGCTTTCGATTGCCGAAGCCGGCGGGGCAACGTCTTTGCCTGCGCATGTGCGGACGATCGAGCTTCTCGAAGCGTCGGGACGGCTCGACCGCAAGGTTGAAGGGCTCGCCTCGAGCGAAGAGCTGCTCCGGCGGGTCCAGGAAAACCGTGGGCTCACCCGGCCCGAGCTTGCCGTCGTGCTGTCGATGTCCAAGCTCGTGCTGCAGGATGCGGCGGAAGAGCTTCGGCTGTCCGAAGATCCGCTGGTCGAGCCGGAGCTGTTCGACGCGTTCCCCAAGGCGATGCGCAAGGCGCATGCGGATGCAATCCGCAATCATCGCCTGCGCAACGAGATCATCGGGACGAAGGTCGCCAACCGGCTCGTCAACCGCCTCGGCCCGGGCATCGCCTTCGACATGACCGAGGAGGAAGGCGCGTCGCTCAAGCAGGTCGTTGCCGCATTCCTCGTCGCCGAGCGCCTCCTCGACCTCGACAAATTGTGGAAGGAGATTGAACAGGCCGAGCTTCCCGAGACCGTTCGGATCGAATTGTTCTCGATCGCGGCATCGAGCATCCGCGCGCATCTCTCGGACGTGCTTCGCGCCGCCGGCGGCGAAGTGAAAATTTCGGCGCTTTGCCAGATGCTCGAGCCTGGTGTGCGCAAGATCTCGGCCGCGGCGACCAAGCTGATCCGGTCCGAGGTTCGCAACGAAGCGGCCGCGCGCCGCGACCGCCTCCTCGCGCTTGGCGCGAGCGAGGAGATCGTCCGCGGGCTGGTCCGCCTGTACGAGCTCGACGGCGTGTTCGGGATCGCCGCGCTCGGTGCTCGCCACGAGATCGACGAGCTTGCCGTGACGCGCGCCTATACGCGCCTCGGCGAAGCGCTTGGTCTCGACTGGGCGCAGCAGCAGGTTGCGCGCTTCGTCCCGGCCGACCAGTGGGAGCGACTCCTGACCGCCGGCCTGGCGCGCGATTTCGAGCAGCTGCGGATCGATTTCCTCTCGCGCTGCCGCGACAGCGACCTCGA
>DATCJM010000293.1:0-1846 GCA_036562805.1 Sphingomicrobium sp. | reverse complement strand
CGGCCCGGCGGCGCGCGCGTTGGCGCGAAGCTGGGCAACCCCCGCCGCCGCATCGCCAACCGTCCCGACGAGCCACAGCGCATCGCCGGCCTGACCGCCGGCTCGGTCTGGCACATGGCCTGAGGTGCGGCCGATCGCGGTCAGGCCGAGCACACGTGGCGCCGCTTCAGGCAAGCCGACCGTATCGCCCCCGATGAGCGGGAGGCCGTAGCTCTCGCACGCATGCTCGATGCCAGTGAGAAATGTGCTCTCCCAGCCGCCGTCGCCGCTAAGCGTGAGCGACAGCAGTGCACCCGCGGGTGACGCGCCCTTCGCGGCGAGGTCGGACAGGTTCACGGCGACGAGCTTCCACCCGACGCTCGAGGGCGGATCGCCCGGCAGGAAGTGGACGTCTTCGACGATCGTGTCGTGGGTGATGACCAGGCCATCCAGCAGTGCAACGTCGTCGAGCAGGCCTCGCGCCGCGGGCGCGATAGCTATGCGCCTCAGGCGATCGACGACGTCTCGCTCGCGCATCTCACGCGCGCGCCGGCCGGGCTTCCTTGGCGATGGCGTCGAGCAGGCCGTTCACGAACCCGCTTTCGCGCTTGTCGTAGAAAGCATGTGCAACATCGACATATTCGGAAATGACGGATCCGACTGGAACGTCGTTCCGGGCAATAAGCTCATAGGCGCCCGCGCGCAGGATCGCGCGCATCGCGCGATCGAGCCGCTCGAGCGTCCATCCGTCGGCGAGGCGATCGGCAATCAGCCCGTCGATCTCCGCGCGCCGCGCGTCAGCGCCCGACACGAGATCGTCGAAGAAATCGCGCTCCGCATCGTGATAGGTTTCGTCCTCTATCGTCGCGCCGAGGCGATGCTCGTGGAATTCGTGAAGAAGCCGGGGCAGCGGCGTGCCCTCCATCTCCTGCTGGTAGAGCGCCTGAACCGCCGCGAGGCGGGCAGCAGAGCGTGAGCGGGAACGGGTCTGGGTCATTGGGCGCAGGCACTAGCCTCCGCATCCGCGGCAAGGAAGGGCCGCAATGCCGCGACGACCGGTTCAGGCGCTTCCCATGGGATGAAGTGCCCCGCATCAGGAACGCGAGCGATGGTGAGGTCGGCGACCAGCCGGTCGAGCCCTTCCAGCTGGATCGGAAGAAGCGCGGTGTCGCGCATGCCCCAGACCACCAGCGTTGGAATTTCCGCCTTGCCGAAGGCGCGGAGCAGGAAGTCGGGCAACGGCACGGTGACGCCGGGCGGCGGCACCACGACCTTCGCTGCCCGGTACCAGTTCAGCATCGCGTTGAACGCGCCGGACTGCGACCATTCGGTTATGTATTGGCGCTTCTCGGTCCCGGGAATCTTCGCGACATCGACCTGTCCGGAGAAGGTGCGATCGAAGAACCACTCGAAGCCCTTCGCCTCGACGAGCTTCTCGAAGCCCGGCGCGCGGAAGGCGTTGATATATTGCGATGCCGAACGCTGGTCTTCGCTCTCGATCAGGGTCTTCTGGAAGATGACCGGGTGCGGCGCGTTGATGATCGCCAGCCGTGTCAGGCGACGATCGTTGCGCAAGGCCGCGGACCAGGCGACGGCGCCGCCCCAATCATGGCCGACGAGCGCAAACCGGTCGATCGAGAGGGCGTCTGCGAGGGCGAACAGGTCGTCGACCAACAAGTCGGTCTTGTAGGAGTCGATGTCCTGCGGGCGATCCGAACCCGCAAAGCCGCGCTGGTCGGGCATGACGAGGTGTACGTCGTCGTCGAGCCGGCGCGCGAGCTCCCGCCACGTGCGGTGCGATTCCGGAAAGCCGTGGAGCAGGATCACCGGAGGCTTCGCGCGATCTCCCGCCAGCGCGACGTTGAGC
>DATCJM010000285.1:0-18191 GCA_036562805.1 Sphingomicrobium sp. | reverse complement strand
GTGCCCGGCGATTGCGGCGACGCGAAATTGCCGACCACGCCGTCGAATCCGAACAACGCTTTCGTGAGCTCGCCTTCGAAATGGCGGTCGAGAATGTCCGAGGCGCTGCGCACCGCGAAGTCATGGACGATTCTCGTCTCGGCCAGAGTCAGCCCGGCCATGTCGCGGCCGAGGCTCAGCAGCTTTGGAATCGCGCTGACTTTCCGCCCGACGTTCGGCGGCGCGCGCAGCAGCCATTTCTTGAGCAGGCGCACGACGGTCTCGAGCTCGGCGATGTAGCGGTCGTACGCCTCGGCATCGGGCTTGTGATGCCGCGCGATCTCTTTGCGCGTCAGGCCATTGCGTCCGGCAACCAGATAATCGCCGTCGCCGGGGAGGAAATTGTCGGTCTTGCGGAGCACGACCTTCAACCCGTGCCGTTCGAGCTGCATGTCGCGAATGACCTTGGGCTGCAGCAGGCTGACGGTATAGCTCGCCGCCGAATTTCGAAAGCCGGGCAGGAATTCATCGGTGACGGCGGCGCCGCCGACCGTCCCCGCCGACTCCAGCACCGTCACCTTGAGGCCGCGCCTCGCAAGATAATAAGCGCAGGTCAGGCCATTGTGGCCGGCCCCTATGATGATTGCGTCGGTCAATGATTCCCCGTGGTGCAGCTCAGCGCATCAGCACCAGCTCTTCGGCCATGGTCGGGTGCAGCGCAACCGTCTGGTCGAAATCGCTCTTCTTCAGCTTGGCCTTCACGGCGATTGCGGCGGCCTGCAGAATTTCAGGCGCGTCGGGGCCGATCATGTGGATGCCGACGATCTCGTCGGTGCCTTCGTCGACGATGATCTTGTACAGCGACCGCTCATTGCGGCCGGCAAGCACGTTCTTCATCGCCCGGAAGTCCGAGGTATAGGTCTTGATCGCGCCGAGCTTGTTCCGGGCCGCCCCCTCGGTCAGCCCAACGCCGGCAAGCGGCGGGTGGCTGAACACCGCCGAGGGGATGCAGCCATAATCGACGCGGCGCGGCTTGTTGCCGAAGAATGTGTCGGCGAACGCCTGCCCCTCGCGGATCGCCACTGGCGTCAGCTGAACGCGGTCCGTCACATCGCCCACGGCGAAGATCGACGACACGGAGCTTCGATTGTCCGCGTCGACCTTGATCTTGCCCTCGTCGCCAAGTTCGACGCCGGCTTCCTCGAGACCCAGGTCCTTCGTGTTCGGGCGGCGGCCGGTAGCGAAGAGGAGCTCGTCCACCTCGAGATCGTCGCAGCCGCTCATCCCGACATGGAGGGTCCCGTCGTCGCGGCGCTCGATCCGCTCGACCGTGGCGTGGAACTTGAAGTCGATCCCCTTGCGCAGTGAGATCTGCAGCAGCCGGTCGACGATCTGCTGGTCGTAATGGCGCAGGATCGTGTCCGACCGATTGACCAGCGTGACCTGGCAATTGAACTGGTGGAAGATTCCGGCAAATTCGTTGGCGATATAGCCGCCGCCGACGATCAGGATCCGCTTCGGCAGATGCTCGAGGTGGAAGACCTCGTTTGAGGAGATCGCGTGCTCGATCCCCTCGACCTTCGGCATCACCGGCCATGCCCCGGTCGCAATAAGGATTTTTTCGGCACTCACTTCCTTGCCGGAGGCCAGCCGGACCGAGTTCGGGCCGGTCACCGTCGCGCGCTCATGGAAGATCGTGACGTCGTGGTTGGTCAGGGTCTCGGTATAGGCCCCCTCGAGCCGCGATACCTCGGCGAGAACATTGTCGCGCAGGACTGCCCAGTCGAAATTCTTCGTCGGAACGTCCCAGCCGAACATCGCCGCGTCGTCGAGGTCCTCGGCGAAGTGGGCGCCATAGACGAGCAGCTTCTTGGGAACGCAGCCGCGAATAACGCAGGTTCCACCGACCTTATACTCTTCCGCAATCGCAACCCGCGCGCCGTAGGACGCGGCAACGCGAGAGGCTCGCACCCCGCCCGAACCGCCGCCGATCACGAACAGGTCGAAATCAGCCATCAGACACCTGCCCTTTCGATCAGCGCCCGGGTGGACACATCGAGGCTCGCGTCGCTCGAATCTCCCGCGAGCCGGCTTGCGATCTTTTTGCCGAGCTCGACTCCGAACTGGTCGAACGGGTTGATCCCGAGCAAGACCGCGTTGGCGAAAGTCCGGTGCTCGTAGAAAGCGATCAGCGCGCCAAGCGAGCGGGCGTCGAGCCGGTTCAGCAGGACGGTCGTGCTGGGACGATTTCCCGAATAGCTGCGCTGCAGATCGTCGTTCGGCTGCCCCTCCATCAACGCTGCGGCCTGGGCGAAGGCGTTCAGAAGCAGCAGCCGATGATGGTCGGCATCCTGGTCGTCGTCGCCTTCGCTGACCGCGACGAATTCGACCGGCGCGATCACCGTGCCCTGGTGCAGGAGCTGGAACACGGCATGCTGCGCATCTGTGCCAGTCCCGCCCCAGACGACCGGCGAGGTCGGCCATCCGACAGCCCCGCCCTCGCTCGTGGCTGACTTGCCGTTGGACTCCATCTCCAGCTGCTGCAGGTAGAAAGGCAGCAGCCGAAGCCGCTCGTCATAGGCAAAGACGGCGCGGGTCTGGCACGCGAACTCCTCCACGTAGAGGCGGTCGGCGAATGCGGCCATGAGCGGAACATTCTGTTCCGGCGCGGCAAAGCGGAAATGGCGATCCATTTCGGCGGCGCCCTCGAGGAGCGCCTCGAACGCGTCCCAACCGAGCGCAAGCGCGGCAGTAAGGCCGACCGAGCTCCACAGCGAATAGCGGCCGCCTACCCCTTCGCCGAACTGGAGGATGCGGCTTTCGTCGATCCCCTGCTCAACGGCTGCTTCCGGCTTTGCGGTCACCGCAATCAGCCGTCCGTCCGGATCGTCGACGCCCGCCGCCTCAAGCCACGCCCGCGCCGCTTCCAGGTTCGCCAGCGTCTCGAGCGTCGAGAATGTCTTCGAAGCGATGACGACCAGCGTCGTCGAGGGATCGAGGGCGGTCACGGCCTCGTCGAAAGCAGCGCCGTCGATGTTCGAGACGAATCGCGCGGTCACTTGGCCTGACCGCCGGCCGAGCGCATCGACCAGCAGCGCCGGGCCAAGCCCCGATCCGCCAATGCCGATGTGAAGGAGACCCGTGACGTCGCCGAACGCGCCCGCTTCGATCGCATCGACAAGCGCCCGCATCCGTTGCCGGCGAGCACTCGCGAGATCGACGTCCTGCGGCGATCCGCTCCCCCGCTCGGCGACGTGCGTCGCGGCACGGTCTTCGCTGCGATTCACTACGTTGCCGGCGAACAGCGCATCGCGTGCAGCGCTGAACCCCATCCGCTCGGAACGGTCGACGAACTGTTCGAGATAGCTGGAATCGAGGTGCGTCTTTGAAAAATCGAAGTAAATGCCGCCCACATCGAAGGCGAGCCGGCTGAGCCGATCCGGCTCTTCCACAAAGAGCTGCTTCAGCGTCTTCGTTGTTGCAGCGGCCCGTTCAACCATGGCGCGGCACATAATGGCAGGACCGCCAAAAGCCACCCCGGCTTGACGTGGCGCGAGCACGCGCCAAACAGCAGCACGAATGCGCTCTTCCGCTTCCAGCCGCGCGGCGGCCACCGAAAACAAGCCGGAGAGCGCCTGGGGCCTCGCCCGCTTCTTCGCCGGGCTCATCTTCCTCACCTGGGCGTTCAGAAGCTTCATCATCCAGCCGTTCGACATCCCGTCCGGATCGATGCTCCCGACCTTGTACATCGGCGACTATCTCGTCGTCGCGAAATGGCCCTACGGCTTTTCGCGATTCAGTTTCCCGTTCGGCTTCCCGTCGTTCGAGGGACGGATCATGGGGGCGACGCCGCATCGAGGTGACGTCGTGGTGTTTCGCCACCCGACCGAAGACGCCGACCTCATCAAGCGCGTTATCGGTGTCCCGGGCGACACCATCGGCGTCGTCAACGGGACAGTCATCCTCAATGGCAAGCCGCTGCCGCTAACGCCCGTTCCCCCTGCCGACGTGCCGCTCACTCCCAACAGTCCGTGCAAGGTCGTATCCCCGGCGGTGCCGACGCTCGTCGGATCCGCAGCAGGTTCAGCCTGCCGCTACCGCGCTTTCGTCGAGACCCTGCCAGGCGGCCCGAGCCATATCGTCCTCGACCAGGTCTCCGACGGCCCGGCCGACAATTTCGGACCTGTGCGGGTACCCGCGGGCGCCGTCTTTTTAATGGGGGACAATCGCGACGACAGCCTCGATAGCCGCTTTTCGACCGACGTCGGCGGCGTTGGGATGGTGCCCGTCGATCATCTGATCGGCCGAGCGCTTGTGACTTTCTGGTCGACCGACGGAAGCGCATCTTACTGGAAGCCGTGGACCTGGTTCACGGCCGTCAGGGCCAGCCGCATCGGCAACGGATATACGGGAGTTGCAGGGTGAACGACGAAGTCGCCGGCTTTGTTCGTGAAACGCTCGGTCACGAACCGCGCGACCTCGAGCTGTTCGAACTTGCACTGACGCATTCGAGCGCGGCGCGCGGCCCGCGCGACCATTATGAAAGACTCGAGTTCCTCGGTGACCGCGTCCTCGGCATGGTCATCGCGAAGGCGCTTTACGACCGCTATCCGAACGAGCCGGAAGGTTTCCTCTCGCGCCGCTACAATGTGCTCGTTGCGCGCGAGACCTGCGCGGAGAACGGGCGCGAGATCGGCATCCCGACGATGGTGCGCCTGGGCAAACAGGCGCGGTCCGACGGCGCGAGCCAGAGCGAAAATGTCGTCGGCGACGTCATGGAGGCCCTGATCGGCGCGCTGCTGATCGACGGCGGGCTCGACGTCGCGCAGCACTTCATCCTGCGCCTGTGGGAAGCGGATCTCGCCAGCCAGCGGAAGGCGCCGCACCACCCCAAGTCCGCGCTTCAGGAGCTTGCGGCCGCCAAGGAGTGCAAGCCGCCCGTTTATGAAGTCGTCGCCCGGACGGGCGCGCACCATGCGCCCAGGTTCACCATTCGCGTGTCGGTCGCGGGACTCGGTGAAGCGACGGCCGAAGGGGCGAGCAAGCAGGAAGCGGAAACCGAGGCGGCGACGGCATTGTTGAAGCAATTGCAATGACGGACGAACAACTGCGCGCCGGCTTCGTCGCGGTCATCGGCGCGCCCAATGCGGGCAAATCGACGCTCGTTAATGCGCTGGTCGGCCAGAAGGTCGCGATCGTCAGCGGCAAGCCACAAACGACCCGGGCGCGGTTGATGGGCATCGCGATCGAGGACGGCGCTCAAATCCTGCTCGTCGATACGCCCGGCATCTTCGAACCAAGGCGCCGTCTCGACCGCGCGATGGTCGCCGCCGCCTGGACGGGCGCGCAGGACGCCGACCTCATCTTGTTCGTGATCGATGCCGCGACCGGGCTCAACGCGGAGGTCGAACGGATCGTCCGGTCCGTCGCGGAGCGCGGGCAGCCGCTGTTCGTCGCGCTCAACAAGGTCGATCTCGCCGACAAGAACGCCCTTCTGGTGCTCGCGTCGAAGATGAGCGAAGCCCTGAAGCCGGCGGAGCTGTTCATGATCAGCGCGGCGACAGGCGACGGCGTCGCCGATCTTAAGCGCGCATTCGCCGCAGCGATGCCCGAAGGGCCGTGGCTCTATCCCGAGGATGAAGTCTCCGACGCCACCGATCGAATGGTGGCCGCCGAGCTGACGCGCGAGCAGGTCGTCAACCAGCTCCATCAGGAACTGCCGTACGCCACCGCGGTCGAGACGGAGACGTGGGAGGACCGCCCGGACGGATCGACGGTGATCAACCAGCAGATCCTGGTCGAACGCGACAGCCAGAAGGCGATCGTCATCGGCAAGGCTGGCCGCCGGCTCAAAAGCATTGGCGCCGCGGCACGCGCGGAGATCGCGCAGCACCTCGGCCGGCCGGTGCACTTATATCTGCACGTAAAGGTCAATCCGCGCTGGGACGAGGACCGCTCGCTCTATCGAGAGATCGGGCTGGAGTGGGCTGATTGACCCCCTCCCTTCGAGGGGGCGGAAAGGAGTTCCCCGACCCACTTCGGCACCAGCTCGCCAGCCCGTCCCGTGCGGCTTTCGTCGAACATATAGCTGCCGAGACTCGGCTCCAGGTTCATCTCCAAAGTCCGCGCCCCGCAATATTTCGCCGTCTGGACGAATCCCGCGGCCGGATAGACGGCGCCCGACGTTCCAATAGACACGAACAGGTCGCAGCTGCGGATCGCCTCCTCAATGGCCTCCATCCCGTATGGCATCTCGCCGAACCAGACGATGTCCGGCCGCACCATCCCTGACGTGGCGCAGCTTGGGCATATGGCGCCCTCTCCCATCGATCCGCGCCAGCCGAAGCGATCGTTGCAGCGCAGGCACCAGCCCTTCACCAGCTCGCCATGCATGTGGATGAGGCGCTGCGAACCGGCCCGCTCGTGCAGATCATCCACGTTCTGCGTCACCAGCAGCAACGCGCCGGGCCACTCCGAATCGAGCAACGCAAGCGCCTTGTGCGCCGCATTGGGCCCGACTTCGGTCAACTTCGCCCGTCGCGCATCGTAAAAGGCGTGCACGAGCTCTGGATCGCGTGCGAACGCCTCCGGGGTCGCGACGTCCTCGACGCGGTGCCCCTCCCACAACCCGTCAGCTCCGCGGAATGTCGACAGGCCGCTTTCCGCGGAAATCCCGGCGCCGGTGAGGATGACGATATTGCGGATGTCCATCGGACAAGCATAGAGCGAGCGCTCCATGAGCGAAGGCAAAATCCGCGTCGGGATCGGCGGCTGGACCTATGAGCCGTGGCGCGGGCTCTTCTATCCCGACAAGCTGCCGCACTCGAAAGAGCTCGAATATGCCTCACGGCAGCTCGGCGCGATCGAGATCAATTCGACCTTCTACGGCCGCCAGAAGCCGAAGAGTTGGGAAGCGTGGGAGAAGACGGTCCCGGAGGGCTTCCAATTCTCCATCAAGGGCGCCCGCTACTGCGTGTCGCGCACGCATCTCGCCGAAGGCGCCGAGGGCCTGTCGAATTTCTTCGCCCAGGGATTCACCGGGCTCGGGCCCAAGCTCGGCCCGATCCTTTGGCAATTCCTTCCCCGCCGGAAGTTCGACGCCGAGGATATCGCGCGGTTCATCGACCTGCTCCCCGCGAAGCTCGACGCGATCGACCTGCGCCATGCGATCGAGCCGCGCGACGACAGCTTCGCCGACGAGAAATTCTTCCGGCTCTGCCGGGACCGGAACATCGCCGTCGTGTTCGAGGATTCCGACGAATATCCGCTGATCGAAGCCGACACCGCGGACTTCACCTATGCCCGCCTCCAGCGAATGAATGAGGACGTGCCGGCCGGCTACGACGAGAAATCGCTCGAGGCATTCGCGACGAGAGCGCGCAAGTGGGCCAAGGGCGGCCGCGACGCCTACATCTTCATGATCAACGGCGCCAAGCTCCGCGCTCCGGCAGCCGCGCTGGCGCTGCAGGAACGGCTTCGCTAAGCCAACAGCCATGCGCACTGCCGATCAGCCGATCCGCATCAGCCTGTTCGCGCCCAACGGCCGCATGGGGAAGGCGATCGCCGCCGCGGTCGCGGAAGATGCCGGCTTCGCGCTCGATCAGGATCATGGCGATGTGCTGATCGATTTTTCCGCGCCGCAGGCGCTGCAGGCGAGCCTCGATCGTGCGGTTTCGGCGGGGATCCCTATCCTCGTCGGGACGACCGGCCTTGACGAAACTGCCGATGCCCGGCTGTCGGAAGCATCAAGGCAGATCGCCGTGCTGCACGCCGCGAACACGTCCCTCGGCGTCGCGCTCCTCGCCGATCTGGTCGAGCGCGCGTCGCGCGTGCTGGGCCCGTCATGGGACATCGAAATTGCCGAGACCCACCACCGGATGAAGGCAGACGCGCCGTCAGGAACAGCGCTCATGCTAGGGGAAGCGGCGGCTCAGGGCCGCGGCACTGGTTTGCGCGCGGAGCGCGGCCGGGACGGCACGGCGCTGAAACGTGAGGAAGGCGCGATCGGCTTCGCATCCCTCCGCGGAGGCACGGTTGCCGGCGAGCATGACGTGATGTTTCTCGGTCCCGAAGAGCGCGTCGTCCTCTCGCATCGCGCGGAAAGCCGGATGATCTTCGCGCGCGGCGCCCTCGCGGCGGCGCGCTTCCTCGTCGGGAGGCCCGCCGGCTCTTATTCGATGCGTGACGTCATCACCCACGCGTGACCGGGTCGGACACCAGCTCGCATGGATTAGCGCGCCGGTTGGGCGTGTTCGACGCGACGATGCTTGTGATGGGCGGCATCATCGGCTCCGGCATCTTCATCACGCCGGCAGAGGTCGCGCGGCACGTCTCGACGCCGCTGCTGATCGTCGGCGTCTGGGTCCTGGGCGGCATCATCGCCCTGTTCGCCTCCTTCGTTTACGCGGAGCTCGCCGCGAGGAGGCCCGAAGTCGGCGGCCAATATGCCTATCTTCGCGATGCGTTCGGCCCAATGCCGGCCTTCCTTTACGGCTGGGCGCTGCTGCTGGTGATCCAGTCCGGCGGAATGGCCGCGGTCGCGATCACTTTTGCGCGCTATTTCGGCGACCTCGTCCAGCTGCCCTTTTCGGAGAATGCGCTGGCCGTGGGCGTGCTTGCGCTCCTGACCCTGATCAACTGCCTTGGCGTTCGCTCGGGAAGCAATGTCCAGAGCGCGCTCATGGTGCTGAAGATCCTCGCCATTGCCCTGCTCGTCGTCGCGGGCCTTTTGTTCGCGCCCGCGGCGGCGGCGCAGGGTCAGCATGCAGCCATCGGCTCCGCGTCTGGCCTTGCGGCGATCGGCGCGGCGATGACGCCGGTCATGTTCTCTTACGGCGGCTGGCAGACCGCGAGCTTCGTTGCCGGCGAAATGCGCGATCCGCGCCGCGATCTCGCGCGTGGATTGCTGTTCGGCGTCGCCGGAGTGGTTCTCCTCTACACTGCCGTCGCCTTCGTCTGCGTCCATGCGCTCGGGCCGGGAGGACTCGGCGGCTCGAAAACGCCGGCCACCGACGTCATGCGCCTGGCGCTTGGAAGCAGAGGCGCGACGTTCATCGCCATCGGCATCACCATTTCGACGCTCGGCTTCCTCAGCCAAGGCATGCTGACCGCCCCTCGGGTGTACTTCGCGATGGCAGAGGATGGCCTCTTCTTCAGAGGCGTCGCGCAGGTAAGCAAGCGGACGCGTGTCCCGGTGATCGCAATCGTCCTGCAGGGGGTCGCCGCCGCCGTGATCGCGCTATCCGGCACCTTCGGCCAGATCCTCAGCTACGTCGTGTCGGTTGACTTCATCTTTTTCGGCCTGACCGGGGCGGCCCTCTTCGTGTTTCGCCGCCGCGACCCGGATCAGCAGGTATTCTTCAACGCGCCCGGCCACCCTTTCACGACCGCGATCTACGTTCTGGCCTGCTGGACCGTTGTCGTCGCCACGATCGCCAACAATCCGCTGAACGCGATCATCGGCTACGTCATCCTCGCCGCGGGCGTACCCGCGTGCCTTTATTGGCAGCGCAAGAACCGAAGCTCCCGCGCGTGAGAACCATTCAATCGGATTACATGCATTGGGCCAAATTCAAGGCGCCCGCGCGCTATTCGCTGACGATGAGCGAAGTGCCACACTTCCGCATGGACTCGCTTCCGATCTCGATCGCCGATCTCGACCTCGATGGCGCAAGCCACCCGCGATACCATCCGCTGCGCGACGCGATCGCGCGGCGCTATGGTGTATCGTCGGAGCAGGTCGTCGCCGCGGACGGCACCTCGATGGCGAATTTCATCGCCATGGCGGCGCTGATCTCGCCCGGCGATGAAGTGCTCCTCGAATTTCCGACCTATGAGCTGCTCCTCGGCGCGGCGAGCTTCCTCGGCGCCGACATAAAGCGCTTCGAGCGCAATCCAGCGGAAGCGTTTCGGCTCGATCCGGCGATGGTCAGACAACAGCTGTCGGAACGGACTCGGCTTGTCGTGATCACCAACCTCCACAATCCGACCAGCGCGCTAGCAAGTGAGGACGAGCTGCGCGCTGTCGGCAAATTGGCAGCGGAGGTCGGCGCTCGAGTTTTGGTCGATGAAGTCTATCTCGACTCAGCCGTGCCGCCGAGGCGCAGCGCGGCTCATCTCGGACCCGGGTTTGTGTGCACGAACAGCCTCACCAAGGTCTACGGCCTCAGCGGGCTGCGTTGCGGGTGGATTCTGGCAGAGCCCGAGCTCGCCGAGCGCATGTGGCGCCTCAACGATCTCTTCGGCGTCAACCAGGCGCATCCGGCGGAACGCCTGGCGTGTATCGCTTTCGAGAATATCGAGGCCGTAACTGGCGGCAATCCGCAACTGCTGTCGCGAAATCGCGATCGGTGGAACGCGTTCGCACAAGCGCGGGATGACCTCGATTGCATGCCCGCCGACCACGGCATTACGGCATTCCCACGATGGAGCGGCGGCGACACGGAACGGCTCGATGCGCTGCTTCACGAGAAATATGACGCGGCTGTCGTCCCGGGGCGCTGGTTTGAAATGCCCGACCGCTTCCGAGTCGGCTTCGGGCTGCCCACGGATGACCTCGACGAAGGGCTAAGCCGCCTGGGCTCGGCGCTGGACGCGCTCAGATGACCCGGGACCAGGTTTTCGAGTTCTTCCGCCGCCTCGCCGACGCAAATCCGGCGCCCGAGACGGAGCTGGAATATTCCAACCCGTACCAGTTGCTCGTCGCCGTCGTGCTTTCCGCCCAGGCGACGGACGTTAGCGTCAACATCGCCTGCAGGCCGCTGTTCGAGCGCATCACAACCCCCGACCACATGCTCGAGCTCGGCGAAGACAGCTTGCGCGATGCGATCAAGACCATCGGCCTGTTCAACACGAAGGCGAAGAACGTCATTGCGCTCAGCGCAGCGCTGATCGAACGTTTTGACGGTGAAGTTCCGCGGACGCGCGAAACCCTCCAATCGCTTCCCGGCGTGGGGCGCAAGACCGCGAACGTCGTGCTCAACACGGCGTTCGGAGAGGAAACCTTCGCGGTCGACACCCACGTGTTCCGGGTGTGCAACCGCACCGGGCTCGCCCCCGGCAAGGACGTCGATCAGGTCGAAGCGAAGCTCGAGAAGATTGTGCCCCAGCCCTTCCGGCGGGACGCCCATCACTGGCTGATCCTCCACGGCCGCTACACGTGCAAGGCGCGCCTCCCCGAATGCTGGCGCTGCCCGGTGATCGACCTGTGCCGCTACAAGCCGAAAACTCCGCCGCCGGCGCAGCGGGCTAAACCCAGCGCCGCTCGAAGCGCGAACCGAGGGTCGTCAAAAGCTCGTACTGCGAAAGCCCGGACTGGTTCGAAGCCGACGGCAGATCATAGTCGATCTCGACCCAGTCGCCTTCCCTGAGCTGCGGCGCCGCGTCGACGCCAACCGCGATCAGGTCCATCGATACGCGACCGAGGACCGGCAGCGCGAACTCGCCGACGAAAGCAGACCCATGCGACGAAAAACCGCGCAGGTAACCGTCGGCATATCCGATGTTGAGGATGGCAGCTTCGGTGTCCTGCACGGCCCGGAAGGTCGCGCCGTAACCGCAGGTCTCGCCTTCCGGAATCCGCCGTCGCTGGAGGATTTGCGCTTCGACACGCGCCACCTGCCGGATCTGCCCCTCTGCTTCGGGTCGCTGGACGCCGCCGTAAAGGGATAGGCCCGGCCGGACGAGATCGAAGCTATAGTCGCGACCAAGGCAGATGCCCGCGCTGTTCGCCATGCTGTAGCGCCGGGCCGGCACGACGGATGCGACCGCGCGAAAGCGCTCGAGCTGCATGCCGTTCATCGGGCTATCCTCGTCGGCGCAAGCGAGATGGCTGTGAAGCGTTTCGATGGCGAGCCCGTCGAGCGCATCGATATCGGTCGGCCGCAGCCCGAGCCGGTTCATGCCCGTATCGATCATCACGTCGCACGGCCGGCCCGAGGCGGATTTCTTCCACCTGGCGACCTGTTCGAGGGAGTTGAGGCACGGTCGGCCGGACGAGCGAAGCGCAGCCTCCAGGTCGTCTACTCCGACACCGTGGAGCACGACGACGCTCGTTCCCTCGGCCAAGACGCCGAGCTGCTCGGCCTCGAACCAGGTCGAAACGAAGAAGTCGCGGCACCCGGCACCGAGCAAAGTCTCGACCACCTGCGGCGCACCAAGGCCGTAGCCATCCGCCTTTACGGCTGCTCCCGCGGCGGTCCCCGCACGCTCTTGCAGCCAGCGCCAATTCGCCTGGATGGCCGAGCGGTCGATCATCAGGCGGAGCGGGTGATGCATCGGCCCGCCGTAACCGCGCTACTGTTGCGCGTCGAGATTGGCCTTCGCCTGCTCCCAATCCGCCCCGTCGAACTGCTCGATAGCCAGCTCCAGGGGTTGGTCGAGACAATTGGCGTTCACGCTCCAGGCATCGGGATGCGACCGCGGCTGATAGAAGCTCTTGATCCCGCAATGGCGGCAGAACAGATGCTCCGCCGCCCCGGTCCCGAAGCGATAATTGGCGAGCGCATCGCGCCCGGTCACCAGCTCGAACCGATCATGCGGCACGACCAAGTGGATGAACCCGGTCATCCGGCACACGGAGCAATTGCAATCGAGGGCGGGAACGGGCGGCTCGGCGACTTCCGCTTCGAACCGCACAGCTCCGCAATGACATCCGCCGCTGACCTTCATTCAGTCAGACATAATGCGGTTCGGGCCGTTCGTAGAGCTCTTCGTAATGGACGAGCGAAGGCGTCGAACCGAGCGGTACGGGCGCTCCGTCGCGGAATGCCCATTCGCCGCGGTCGCAATCGACAGCGCGGACATAGCCGTTAATGTACAGCCGGCGCTTGTGGTCCGAGCTGTTCGTGCCCGATCCATGGACCAGATACGGGCTCCAGATCGCCAGATCGCCCGGATCGAGCTCGAGCTCGATCGTCTCCGCCTCGGAAAAGCCGATTTCACCCAGGGCCTCGCCGGTCATCGCTGTTCCAAGCGCCTTTTTCGAACAGTCCATGCCGAGGTCGCCGAGGAGATGGCTTCGCGGCACGAACCGCATGCAGCCTGACTCGGTCCGGTGCGGGTCGATCGCGAGGCCGGTCTGAACATAGGAGTCGGCGAGATTGCGATAGGCCGATGCCGGGCGACGCGACCGGCTGTCCTGGTGCCAGGCGAAATGACCGAGGCTGCTCGGCGCCTTCCAGTGCACCTGGTTGATGATCTGCTTGAGATCGGGTCCGACCAGCGGCTGGAGCAGCCGCGCGATTCGCCGGTCCAGCCGAACCGCATTCATCAACGCCTGGTGATAGGACGGCCATTGCACCATCCGCACCAGCGGCATGCCATCGGTGCCAGTGGGCACGTCATAGTACAGATTGCCGTGTCGGAAGCTCCGCCCGTGCTCGACGCCTTCGGCATAAAGCTGGTCGGTGGCCGCTGCGATTTCGGCGATCTCGGACGGGCTGAAGAGCCCGCGAATGATTGCGTAGCCTTCCTGCCAATAATGCTCGGGATCGCTCTCGTCGGCGACCCGGTCGGTCGTCCTAAGCGGACGCAAATTTCCCACAACAATCTCCCGCCCGCTTGGCAGGATACATCAACTGGTTGAATTTTCAACGATTTGCAGGAATTTAATGTGTCGAGACCCTGCCGATCGTCAGCGTTAGCCGCTGGTCGCCGCGGGCAACGTCGATCTGGACAGGCGTGTTCGCCCCGTCGAGCGCGCGGCCAAGTTCGGACGCACTCGCCACCGGCGATCCGTTCACGGCAACGATGATATCGCCTGCCTGAAGACCAGCGCGAGCGGCGGAAGTCCTGGGCTGCACGAGCGCCACTGCCGTTCCGGTTGAACGCGACTTGCTCAATCGCCCGGCGAGGCCCGCGTCAAAATCCTCCGCACGGAATCCGAATGTCGTCGTCGGCGACAGGCTGCCTCGAATCAGCTCGTCCGCAATGTCGGCAACCACATCCGCGGGGATGGCAGCGTTGGCGGGTCCGCTGCCACCGACAACGCCGATCGCCTGCCCGTTGCCGGCGATGAAGGGCGCCCCGGCGGGCAGGTCGGGGCCCATGGGTTGGAGCCGGATGTATGCGCTCGGCGCGCCGCCATCGGTCAGGAAGTCGCTGGCGATCATCGCTGCTTCGGCGCTGCAGCCCGCGCCGGCCGGATTGCCGATGGCGAAGCCGAAGTCGCCGACGCGCGGAAAGGTCTGGTCCGCAAGCGGGACTGGGGTCAATCCGCTTGCGTCGGTCTTGATGATGCTCAGGCCCGAGACGGGATCATTGCGGATCTCGGACACAGCGTTCGCGCCATTCGCGCCGAAATGCACTTCGATATTCCCCGCGGGCAGCGCCGATTTTGAAGCAAGCACCCACCCATCCGCGGAGATGGCGAATCCCGCCGCCACCGGCCCGTTCGCGCCCGCCGGAACGATTGCTGCAATCGACGGGCATAGGGTAGCGATCGCATCGGCGACGCTCGGCAAACCCGGCTGCTGGCGCACGATCTGGATTATCGGTCGGCGGCGGCTCGTCGAATCCTGGTCCTGTCCCTGCACGGGCGGCGCGACGCCGCGCGAGACGAAGGCGCCGCCGATCGCGGCAGCCAGGACGGCGCCCCCAATCAGCAGCCCGTTGCGCGAGGACTTATTCACCGAACATCTCGCGCTGCGCTTTCTCCATCTCGTCCGTGTAGCGGCGATGGATGAACTTCTCCGAGAGCGTGCCGATCACCTCGCCCTCATTACTCACGACGGCAAGGAAGTCCGCGCCATGTGTATCGAAGGCGCGCATCGCCTGATGAACGTCCGCCTGCGGCTCGAGAACGACTCCCTTCATCTCCGCAAGTTCGCCGATCTCGCTGTCGTCCCCGAGGCTGGCTTCAAACGCACGCGAGGTCTCGACAATGCCGAAATAGCGGCGCTCGCTGTCGACGAGCACGACGTTGGTTGTCGAGCCGAGCGGAAAGCGCCGCCGGAACGCACCGATGCTCGTCAGTGCCGGGATCGTCTCCGGCGCTCGCTGCATCATCTTTCCGACCGTCAGGTTGCGGATCCAGCCGACGTCCCGCGCGCTCCGGATGGTCTGCCCGCGCGTATGCATGCGCCAGGTGGAGAAGGAGAAACCGAAGGTCTCGCGCACGACCGTGCTGGCGCACAGCGCCGCCGTGATCGCGACGCTTGTCAGCGCAAAGTCATGCGTCGTTTCGAGGACGAGCAACGACATGGTCATCGGCGCGCCGATGATCGATGAGGCCATTGCGGCCATCCCGATCAGGGCGGAGTCAGACGGGTCGATTGGCGGCGCGGCCGTCAGATGCGACAGCACGCCGGCGAAAAGCTGACCCGCCAGGGACCCGATGAAGAGCGAGGCGAAGAACAGGCCGCCGCGGAAGCCGAACCCGAGCGACACGGCGGAAGCCATGATCTTCACGACGAAGACGAGCAGGAGGAAGCGGAGCGCGACCTCTGCGCCCAGGTCCATGTGCAGCGCGCCATGGCCGGCCGAAAGGGTCTGCGGCGTGACCATCGCAAGCGGGATCAACAACAGACCGCCGACCGCGGGCCGCCATGCGTCGATGAGCGAGGATGAGCGGACAGTCTCTTCAATGAACGTCACTGCGCGCATCACCGCGACGGCGATTGCGGCGCAGACAATGCCGAGTCCCGCGTAGATGAGATAGTCGGACGTCGTGATCGCCTTCGCGCCCGGAAGCGCGATAATGTATGCCTCAAGACCGAGCAGACGTGCGGTCAGCACTCCTGAGAGAGCGGCTGCGGCCACGGGCGCGATCGCGGCGGGCGTGTAGGCGCCGATCACGATCTCGAAAGCATAAAAAGCGCCCGTCAATGGCGCGCTGAACGCCGCCCCGATCGCCGCGCCCGCTCCGGCACCGACGAGGATCCGCATGTCGGCGCGGCGAAGGCGCAGCCATTGCCCGACCACGGACGCAAAGCCGCCACCGCCCTGCGCATAGGCTGCTTCCAGCCCGACTGATGCACCCACACCGTTTGACAGGAGCGTCTGCACGCACACGAGAATACTGTCCCGGAGCGGGATGAGCCCGCCGTGGAGCGCGTTCGCCTCGACGACGTCGACCGGAGTCCGCCAGCGCCGCGCGGCTGCGCGCGTGCCGAAGCCGAGCAACAGCCCTCCGATCGGCAGTGCCAGTAGCGACCATGGCGAAATCGAAACCGCCGCGCTGAGGCTCTGGCCGCTCAGACCGTAGATGATCGACTGTAGACCGTGGGCGGCGCGGTTAAGCACGAAGGTGAGAACACCGGCGGCGGCACCAAGCGCGACGGAAAGCGCAACGAGCACCGCTTCGCTCGAACGGAACAGCCGGCGCACCGCAGCGGTGCCCTTCGAGACGGTGATCGACTGCTGGACGCGCGAAAGGCCCTCGCCGATCACCTCATTCCACCGTCACGCTCTTCGCCAGGTTCCGCGGCTGGTCCACGTCCGTACCCTTGAGCACCGCCACATGATAAGCGAGCAATTGCACCGGCACCGCATAGACCAATGGCGCGATCAGCGGGTGCACCTTCGGCATCTCGATCGTCGCGATGCAGCCATCGCCGGCGTCCCTGATGCCCTCCGCGTCGCTGATCAGAACGATGCGTCCGCCCCGCGCCCGCACCTCCTGCATGTTGCTGACCGTCTTCTCGAACAGCGGCCCGGACGGCGCGAGCACGATCACCGGCACATTGTCGTCGATGAGCGCGATCGGCCCATGCTTCATCTCGCCGGCCGCATAGCCCTCCGCATGGATGTAGCTGATTTCCTTGAGCTTCAGCGCACCTTCGAGCGCCATTGGATAATCAGGTCCACGGCCAAGATAGAGAACGTCGTGCGCAGGCGCGATCAGGTGCGCCATCGACGCAATTTCGTCGTCATGATTAAGCGCGGCGTTCAGCGCCGCCGGCGCCTGCTGGAGATCCTCGACAATTTCGCGCTCCTGGTCGGCGTTCAGCCTTCCCTTCGCGCGAGCGAGGTTCGCGGCGAGGGCCGCAAGGACGGCGAGCTGGCAAGTGAATGCCTTTGTGGAAGCGACGCCGATCTCCGGTCCGGCATGGGTCGGCAGAAGGAGGTCCGCCTCGCGCGCCATCGAGCTCGTCGGGACGTTGACCACGACCGCGATACGCTGTTGCTCCGCGCGAGCGTGGCGAAGCGCGGCGAGCGTGTCCGCCGTCTCGCCCGACTGGCTGATGAATAGCGCGAGGCCGCCCGGCTCGAGGACAGGCTCGCGGTAGCGGAACTCACTCGCCACATCGATGTCGACGGGCACGCGGGCGAATTGCTCGATCCAATATTTGGCAACGAGGCCCGCGTAATAGCTCGTGCCGCAAGCGACGATCGTCACGCGATCGAATGCGCCGAGGTCGACGTCGCCGGTCGGCAGCGCGACCTCTCCTTCGAATGGCCGCACATAGCTTTGGAGGGTCTGCGCAACCACGATCGGCTGCTCGAAAATCTCCTTCTGCATATAGTGCCGGTAATTGCCCTTCTCGACAGGTGCCGACGAAGCGCCGGACTCGACGATCTCGCGCTCGACCGCCTGGTTGTCCCGGTCGAAAATCTCGATCGCTTCGCGCTGCACCACCGCCCAGTCGCCCTCGTCGAGATACGCGATGCGCTGCGTCCACGGGGCAACGGCGAGCGCGTCCGAGCCAAGATAATTCTCCCCCTCTCCATAGCCGACCGTCAGCGGCGCTCCGCGGCGTGCGCCGATGATGAGGTCGGGGTGATCGCGGAACAGGAACGCGATGGCGAACGCCCCGGTCAGCCGCGGAAGGACGGTCGCGACCGCGTCCTTCGGGGCGGCGCCGCGCTCGATCTCGCGCGCGACGAGATGGCCGACGACCTCGGTGTCCGTCTCGCTCTCGAAGGTGCGTCCCTCGCTAAGCAGCTCATCGCGGAGCGGCTTGAAATTCTCGATAATTCCGTTGTGCACCAGCGCGACCGAGCCGACGATGTGCGGATGGGCATTGCCGACCGTCGGTGCGCCATGGGTCGCCCACCGCGTGTGCGCGATGCCTGTGGTGCCATGGAGCGGGTGCGCCTGTAGCTCGCGCGCGAGATTGTCGAGCTTGCCCTCGGCCCTGCGGCGGACGAGCTCCCCGTTCTCGATCGTGCAGATGCCCGCGGAATCATAGCCGCGATATTCCAGACGCTTCAGTCCGTCGAAGAGCCGCTGGGCAACATCACTCTTCCCGACGATACCGACGATTCCACAC
>DATCJM010000282.1:0-7748 GCA_036562805.1 Sphingomicrobium sp. | reverse complement strand
CGACCGAACTCGCCGGCAACCTCGCTGACGTTTGCCCGGTGGGTGCGCTTCTGCAGAAGCCGCAGCTGTTCGAGCAGCGGCCGTGGGAGCTCCGACGGGTGCCGGGCATCGACGTCATGGACGCGGTCGGCTCCAACATCCGCCTCGACGTTCGCCAGCGCCAGGTGATGCGCATCCTGCCGCGCATCAACGAGGACGTGAACGAGGAGTGGATCAGCGACAAGACGCGCCACCATGTCGACGCGCTCGTCCGCAACCGCCTCGACCGACCATGGGTACGCGAGAAGGGCAAGCTCCGCGAAGCGAGCTGGTCCGAGTCGCTCGGCATTTTCGCCGAGCGGCTGAAGGCGGCGGGAAGCAAGGTCGCGGCGATCGCCGGCGACCTGCTCGACGCCGAGACGATGTATGCGGCTAAGAAGCTGCTCGAGGGGCAGGGGAGCAATCTGCTCGAAGGGCGACAGACCGGCCTCACCTACGACTGCACGAGTCTCTCGGCCGTCGCGTTCAATTCGACCATCGCCGGCATCGAGAGTGCCGACGTGGTGCTGCTGATCGGTTCGAACATCCGCTGGGAAGCGCCGCTGATCGCCACGCGCGTGCGCAAGGTCGCGCGCAAGGGCGCCAAGGTCTACGTAATCGGCCCCGAGGTCGACCTCGGCATGAAGGTCCAGTGGCTCGGCGACGACTTGAAGCTGCTCGGCAAGCTGCCGAAGGCGGTGACGGAAGCATTTGCCGAAGCGGAGCGGCCGGCTGTGATCGTCGGCCCCGGCGCACTAGCCGCCGGAGGGCTTGGCGCCGCGCTGTCGCTCGTCCAGCCGCTCGGCCTGATCAAGGGCGAGTGGAACGGCTTCAACGTCCTGCACATCTCCGCGTCGCGGATGGCTTCGCTGGTGCTTGGCTATGCGCAACCGCGCGGCCTCGCAGACATCGAAGCCGCGAAGCCGACGCTGGCGCTTCTGCTCGGCGCCGACGAAATGCCGGCCGACCGGCTCGCGGGCACGTACAAGGTTTACATCGGCCATCATGGGGACAGTGGCGCGCGGCAGGCTGACCTAGTGCTTCCGGGCGCCGCTTACGCAGAAAAGCATGGCACCTACGTCAACACCGAAGGGCGCGTGCAGCGCGGTGAGAAGGCCGCCTTCCCGCCGGGCGAAGCGCGCGAGGATTGGTCGATCCTCCGCGCCGTGTCCCAGCTTGCCGGGAAGAGCCTGCCATTCGACACGTTCGCCCAGCTCCGCCAGCAGATGGTCAGCGAATATCCGCAGCTCGGCCGCGACGGGTTGATCGACCTTCCGTGGTCGCCGCCGAAGCTCGACGCGAAGGTCTCGGGCCCGATCCGCTACCCGATCGCCGACTTCTTCCTCACCAACGCGATCTGCCGCAACAGCCCGACGATGCGCCGCTGCTCCGAGGAGCTGGTGCAGCAGCTGCACTATGAGGTGGCGGCCGAATGACCGCTTTCTTCGTCAGCCACGGGATGACCTACGGCTGGGCCTGGTTCCTCGCCACGATCATCGGCATCCTCGTCATCGCGCTTCCGTTGATGCTCGCGGTGGCGATGATCATCTATGCCGACCGCAAGATCTGGGCCGCGATGGCGCTCCGGCGCGGACCGAACGTGGTCGGGCCGTGGGGGCTTCTCCAGAGCTTCGCCGACGGGCTGAAAGTCTTCCTCAAGGAGACAATCATCCCGACGAGCGCGAACAAGGGACTGTTCCTGATTGCGCCGATCGTCACGTTCACCGTGGCGCTGATCGTTTGGGCGGTCGTTCCTTTCCAGGCCGGCGTGGTCCTGGCGGACGTCAACGTCGGCCTGCTCTATGTGCTCGCGGCGAGCTCGCTCGGCGTCTACGGCGTAATCGTCGCGGGCTGGTCGTCCAACTCCAAATATCCGTTCTTCTCGGCTCTCCGGGCCGCCGCGCAGATGGTGAGCTACGAAGTGTCGATCGGCTTCGTCCTCATCACCGTCGTGCTCTATGCCGGCACGTTCAACCTCTCAGGCATCGTCGTCATGCAGAAGGGGTTCGGCCTCGGCATCGTCAACGCCTTCGGCTTCAACCTCCTGCTGTTTCCGATGTCGGTCGTGTTCCTGATCAGCTCGTTGGCCGAGACGTTCCGGACGCCGTTCGACCTGGTCGAGGCCGAAAGCGAGCTCGTCGCCGGCCACCAGACCGAATATTCGTCGATGAGCTTCGCACTCTTCTGGCTCGGCGAATATGCGAACGTCATCCTGATGTGCGCGCTGAACGCGATCATCTTCTGGGGCGGCTGGCTTCCGCCGGTCGACTGGGCGCCGCTGTACCTGGTCCCCGGCATCCTCTGGCTGTTCGCCAAGATGCTGTTCTTCTTCTTCGTCTTCAGCTGGGTGAAAGCGACGGTTCCGCGCTACCGCTACGACCAGCTGATGCGGCTCGGCTGGAAGATCTTCCTGCCGCTTTCACTCATTTTCGTCGTGCTGGTCTCGGGCTGGCTGATGCTCACGAGATTCGCATGATCCGCGCGATTACATCCTTCGCCCTTTGGGATTTCATCCAGGCGCACTGGCTGACGCTGAAATATTTCTTCAAGCCCAAGGCGACCATCAACTATCCGTACGAGAAGGCGCCGACGTCTCCCCGCTTCCGCGGCGAGCATGCGCTGCGCCGCTACCCAAACGGCGAGGAACGCTGCATCGCTTGCAAATTGTGCGAGGCGATCTGCCCGGCGCTCGCGATCACGATCGAGGCGGAGCCGCGCGAGGACGGCAGCCGGCGGACCACGCGCTACGACATCGACATGGTCAAATGCATTTACTGCGGGCTCTGCCAGGAGGCGTGCCCGGTCGACGCGATCGTCGAAGGCCCGAACCTCGAATTCGCGACCGAAACGCGCGAGGAATTGCTCTACGACAAGGCCAAATTGCTCGCGAACGGCGACAAGTGGGAACAGGCGATTGCCGCCAACCTTGCCGCCGATGCCCCCTACCGATAAGCGCGCCGCAACAGGGGTCCCCGCTTGATCGCAACCATCGCCTTTTACCTGTTCGCGACGCTGACGATTGCTTCGGCGATCGCGGTCATTTTCGCGCGCAATCCGGTCCACAGCGTGCTGTGGCTGATCGTCTCCTTCTTCAACGCGGCGGGGCTCATGCTGCTGGTCGGCGCCGAGTTTATCGCGATGCTGCTGGTGATCGTCTACGTCGGCGCCGTCGCGGTGCTGTTCCTCTTCGTCGTGATGATGCTCGACATCGACTTCGCGAGCCTCAGGAGCGGCTTCACGCGGAACTTGCCGTTCGGGATTATCATTGCGCTGGTGCTGCTGGCCGAGATCATCGTCGCGGTGATTGCGCATAGTGCGGGCCCGACGATGGCAGGTCAGGCGATCCCCGCGGCAACGACGCCGAATATCGTGGCACTCGGCCAGCTGCTCTACACCCGCTATCTGTTCGCGTTCGAGATCGCGGGGCTGATCCTGCTCGTCGCGATGATCGGCGCGATCGTGCTGACTCACCGCGGCCGCGGCGACACCCGTACGCCCAGGGCATCCAACCAGCTTCGCCGCCGTCCTGGTGACGCGATCCGCATGACCGAGCCTGGAGTAGGCGAGGGGATGAAACTGTGATCGTGCGTCATTCGAACGGACGCCGATCATGATCGGCCTGGGCGCGTACCTGATCGTCGCGGCGGTGCTGTTCACCATCGGGGTGCTCGGCATCTTCCTCAATCGCCGCAACGTCATCCTGATGCTGATGGCGATCGAGCTGATCCTGCTCGCGGTGAACATCAACCTGGTCGCTTTTTCGGCTTTCCTCGGTGATCTTACCGGCCAGGTGCTGGCGATGTTCGTGCTGACGGTTGCGGCAGCCGAGGCCGCGATCGGCCTTGCCATCCTCGTCATCTTCTTCCGCCGCCGCGGCTCCATCGCCGTCGACCAGGCCAACCGGATGCGCGGCTGATGCACCCAGTTATCTTCATCGTCTTCCTGCCGCTGATCGCCGCAATCATCGCCGGCCTGGGTGGGCGCTGGATCGGCGCGACTGCGGCTAAGGTCGTGACGACGGGCGCGTTGTTCATCGGCGCCTTCCTCAGCTGGCCGCTGTTCTTCCAATATATCGGTGGACATGCCGATGCGGTGGTCGTGCCGGTGGTGACCTGGATCCATTCCGGCACGCTGACAGTCGACTGGGCGCTTCGTGTCGACAGCCTGACGGCCGTGATGCTCGTCGTCGTCACGACGGTCTCCAGCCTCGTCCACCTCTACAGCTGGGGATATATGGAGGAGGACCCGAGCCAGGCCCGCTTCTTCGCCTATCTGTCGCTGTTCAGCTTCGCGATGTTGATGCTGGTGACCGCCGACAGTCTCGTGCAGATGTTCTTCGGCTGGGAAGGCGTCGGGCTTGCCTCCTACCTCCTCATCGGTTTCTGGTATTACAAGCCGTCCGCCAATGCGGCCGCGCTCAAGGCGTTCGTCGTCAACCGCGTCGGCGATTTCGGTTTCAGCCTCGGCATCTTCGGCACCTTCCTAGTGTTCGGAACGGTCTCCATCCCGGCGATCCTGCATGCGGCGCCGGGAATGGCCGGATCGACGATCGGCTTCGCCGGGATGCGCGTCGGGACCATGACCGTGCTCTGCCTGCTGCTGTTCGTCGGGGCGATGGGCAAGTCGGCGCAATTGCCGCTCCACACCTGGCTTCCCGACGCGATGGAAGGCCCGACGCCCGTCAGCGCGCTCATCCACGCGGCGACGATGGTCACCGCCGGCGTGTTCATGGTCTGCCGCCTCTCGCCGATGTTCGAGACCTCGCCGACGGCCATGCATGTCGTGACGTGGGTCGGGGCAATCACCTGCTTCGTCGCGGCGACGGTCGGCTGCGCACAGAACGACATCAAGCGGGTGATCGCTTATTCGACCTGCTCGCAGCTCGGCTACATGTTCTTCGCGGCGGGCAGCGGCGCCTATGGCGCGGCGATGTTCCACCTGTTCACGCACGCCTTTTTCAAGGCGCTGCTGTTCCTCGGCGCCGGCAGCGTGATCCACGCCATGCATCACGAACAGGACATGCGGTTCTACGGCGACCTGAGGAAGCAAATCCCGATCACCTTCTGGGTGATGGTCATCGGAACGCTGGCGATCACCGGCGTCGGCCTGGACGTCGCGGGTGGGATCGGGTTCGCGGGCTTCTGGTCGAAGGACGCGATCATCGGATCGGCCTGGGCAAGCGGCTCGGTTCCCGGCGTGATTGCTTTCTGGCTTGGCGTACTCGTTGCCGGAATGACCAGTTTCTACAGCTGGCGGCTCATCTTCCTGACCTTCTTCGGTGAACCGCGGTGGGCAGCATCGGACCATATTCAGCACGCTCTCCATGGCGACCATGACGAGCCGTCCGAGGAACATGGCGACAGCGCGCACGATAGCCATGCCGCGCCGACCGGCACCGGTGGTTATCACCCGCACGAAAGCCCTCTGACCATGCTGGTCCCGATCTGCCTGCTCGCGATCGGCGCCCTTTTCGCCGGACAGTTCTTCCACGCCGTCTTCGTCAATCCGGAGAGCGCGCCGCATTACTGGAATGGCATCATCGCGTTCAGCCGCGAGTTGGCCGAGACGGTGGAATCCGCGTCGCTGTGGGTGAAGCTGGCGCCGACGATTGCAATGCTGATCGGGCTGTGGATCGCGTGGAACAATTATATCCGCAATCCCGGCGCCGCTGGGCGGTTGGTCGCGATCTTCCCCGGCGTTTACAGGTTCGTCCTCAACAAATGGTATTTCGACGAGCTCTACGACCGCATCTTCATCCGCCCCGCATTGTGGCTCGGCCGTCTGTTCTGGCACGGTGGTGACGAGGGCACGATCGACCGGTTCGGGCCGCACGGCGCCGCTTACGCGGTCGGCATCGGGAATCGCATCACGAGTCGGTTCCAGTCGGGCTATCTCTATTCCTACGCGCTGGTGATGCTGCTGGGCCTCATCGGCGCGGCGACTTGGGCGATCTGGTGGGCCAAGTGATCGGTTTGCCATTGCTCACCATCCTGATCGCCGTCCCGCTGATCGCGGGCGTGATCGCGCTGTTCCTCACCCCCAGCGGCGCGCGGTGGCTGGCACTCGCCGCGACCCTCTTCGATCTGCTGCTCGGGGCTTATTTGTGGGTCCTCTACGACCCGAACGGCGCGCAGTGGCAGTTCGTCGAGAAGCTGCCGATCGCGGGCAATTTCAGCTGGGCGCTCGGCATCGACGGGATCGCGCTTGTACTCCTCAATCTCACCACCTTCCTGATGCCGATCTGCATCGGCGCGAGCTGGCGCTCGATCGAACGCCGCGTCCCTGAATACATGGCGGCATTCCTCCTGATGGAAGCGCTGATGCTCGGCGTGTTCGCGGCGCAGGACCTGTTCCTGTTTTACGTCTTCTTCGAGGGCGGCCTGATCCCGATGTACCTGATCATCGGCATCTGGGGCGGCGCCGAGCGCATCAAGGCGAGCTACAAATTCTTCCTCTACACTTTGCTCGGCTCGGTGCTGATGCTGATCGCCATGCTGTACATGGTGGGGACTGCCCACACGACGTCGATCCCCGCGCTGATGGCCTTCAATTTCTCGCGTGAGGCGCAGACCTGGCTATTCCTCGCCTTCCTCGCCAGCTTCGCCGTCAAGCTACCGATGTGGCCGGTCCATACCTGGTTGCCCGACGCGCACGTGCAGGCCCCGACGGCCGGCTCCGTGATCCTCGCCGGCGTACTGCTGAAGCTCGGCGGTTACGGCTTCGTGCGCTTCTCGCTGCCGATGTTCCCGCAGGGTTCGGCCGAGTTCATCCCCTTGATGTTCGTGCTGTCGGGCATCGCGGTGGTTTACACGAGCCTCGTTGCGCTGGTGCAGCGCGACATGAAGAAACTGATCGCTTATTCGTCCGTCGCGCATATGGCGTTCGTGACCTTCGGCCTGTTCGCGATGAACCGCCAAGGCATCGAAGGCGCGATGATCGTGATGCTGAGCCACGGCCTCGTCTCGGGCGCGCTCTTCCTGTGCGTCGGCGTGATCTACGACCGGCTGCATACGCGCGAGATCGCGGTTTACGGCGGGCTTTCGAACAACATGCCGGGTTACGCCTTGCTGTTCATGGTCTTCACCATGGCGAGCGTCGGCCTTCCGGGCACCAGCGGGTTCGTCGGCGAGTTCCTGAGCCTGATCGGCACTTACCAGGCGTCGAGCTGGGCCGCGATTGCCGCCACGACCGGGATCATCCTCGGCGCGGCCTACATGCTGTGGCTCTACTGGCGTATCGCATTCGGGGTGGCGCGCACTCCGGAAGCAGCCGAGATGATCGATCTTTCGGCGCGCGAATGGTGGCTCCTGGCGCCGATCGCGCTCGCGGTCTTCTGGATGGGCATCTATCCCGAGAGCTTCATCCGGCCGATCCGAAACGATGTCGGGCGGTTGGTAACCCGGCTCGACGCCGTGGCGCCCGCGGGCGACTCTCACCTGACGCTTGGCGAAGGCGCTCACGCGCATATGGACATGGAAGTGACGCACTGATGGGCCGCTTCGCCGCGCTTCTGCCGGAACTCATGCTGTCGATCGGCGGCACGATCCTCATGGTCGTCGCAGCCTTCGCGGGACGTCGCGGGTCTGGCGTCGTCAGCTGGCTGTGCGTGCTTCTTCTGCTAGCCGCCACGGTCGCGCTGATCGGTGCCCCGTCGCATGCCGGGCCGGTGTTCGATGGGCTGGTCACCGAAGATCTGTTCGCGAGCTTTGGCCGGGCGATCATGTACCCGT
>DATCJM010000250.1:0-7735 GCA_036562805.1 Sphingomicrobium sp. | reverse complement strand
CCTCGAAGCTCTCGTAGCGGTCGAGATGATCTGGCGTGATGTTGAGCAGCACGGCGACGTCGCAGTCGAGGCTGTGCGTCAGGTCGATCTGGTAGCTCGACAGTTCGAGCACATAGACCCCGCCTTCGGGCAGCGGGTCCTGGCCGAGGATGGGGAGGCCGATGTTGCCGCCCATCGTCGTCGGCACGCCCGCTGTCTTGAGGATGTCGTGGACGAGCGCCGTCGTGGTCGACTTGCCGTTGGTGCCGGTGATTCCGACGACCTTGTGCGGCGGAAGCTCGGGCCGGGCGCGAGCGAAAAGCTCGATGTCCCCGATGATCTCGACGCCCGCCTCGCGCGCGCGCTGCGCGATCGGATGGCGGTTGAGCGGAAGCCCGGGCGTGACGACGAGGCTGTAGAATTGCGACAGGTCGATTTCGTCGAGGTTCGCGATCCCAGTTCCAGCCGGCGCCTTTGCTCGCGCCTCCTCCTTCGCGTCCCACGCGGTCACCTTCGCGCCGCTGGCGAGTAGCGCTTCGGTCGTCGCGATTCCCGACCGCGCGAGGCCGTACACAGCGTAATGCTTGGCCGCGAAGGCCTTCGCGGTGATCACCGCAGCTTCAGCGTCGCGAGGCCCGCGAGCGCGAGCACGAAGCTGATGATCCAGAAGCGGATCACGACCGTCGGCTCGGACCAGCCGAGATGCTCGAAATGGTGGTGTATCGGCGCCATCAGGAACACGCGCTTGCCGGTGCGCTTGTAGACCGCGACCTGGATGATGACGCTCAAGGCCTCGACCACGAACAGGCCGCCGACGAGGGCCAGGACGAACTCGTGATGGGTCGCTACCGACACAGCGCCGAGCGCGCCGCCGAGCGCCAGGCTGCCGGTGTCGCCCATGAAGACCGCCGCCGGCGGCGCGTTGAACCAGAGGAAGGCAAGGCAGGCACCGATCATTGCCATCAGGAGGATCGTCAGATCGTCGGCTCCACTGACGTGCGGAATCCCGAGATAGGCCGCGAACTTCACGTTCCCGACGAGGTAGGAGATCAGCATGAAAGCGAGGCTCGCGATGACCACCGGCATGGTCGCGAGCCCGTCGAGCCCGTCGGTCAGGTTCACGGCGTTTCCGAAGGCGACGATCACGAACGCCCCGAACGCGATGTAGAACCAGCCGAGATCCGCCACTGTTTCCTTCACGAACGGCAGGTGCAGGCCGGTGCCGCCGGTGCGCACCATCAACCAGGTGGCGAAGCCTGCGATCAGGAATTCGAGCGCCAGCCGGACCTTGCCAGGAAGTCCCGCGTGGTGGGCTTTCTTGACCTTGTCGTAATCGTCGAGCCACCCGATCATGCCGAAGCCGGCCGTTACCAACAGACACGCCCAGACATACGGGTTGGTGAGGTCCATCCACAGGAGGACCGAGATGGACAGTGATATCAGGATGAGCAGGCCGCCCATCGTCGGCGTACCGCGCTTCGACAAGTGGCTTTGCGGTCCATCCTCCCGGATCGGCTGGCCCTTGCCCTGCGTGGCGCGGAGCCAGGAGATGAACTTCGGGCCGAGAAGAAGGCCGATCAGTAGCGCGGTCGCGCTCGCGGCGCCGGCGCGGAAGCTGATGTAGCGAACGAGGTTCAACGCGTGCGGGAAGCCGAGTTGCTCGGCGATCACGTAGAGCATGGCAGCCCCTCCACCATCCGCTCCACCAGCTTTGCAAGTCCGACCGAGTTGGACGCCTTTACAAGGATGGCGTCACCCGGCCTGACGAGGCGCATCAACCGGTCGGTCGCATCCTCGACGCTCTGGGCGCGGGTCACGTCCGTCTGGCCGTAAAGCGCCTGAGCGAGCGGCAGCATCTCCTCGCCGATCAGGATGAGCCGATCGACGTGACTGTCACGGATTGCCGGTGCGAGGCCGGCGTGAAGCGCCGCGCTATGCGTGCCCAGCTCGCGCATCGGCCCGAGCACGGCAATCCGACGGACGATGTCCTTTTCCGTGCCGAGGCTCTTCAGCGTCGCCGCCATCGAAGCGGGGTTTGCGTTGTAGCTTTCGTCGATTAGCAGTGCTTCGCCGCCGTCGAGTTCGATCAGGTGCCGCTGGCCGCGACCCTTGAGGCCGCCGAGATCGGCAAGCGCAAGGCCCGCCACCGCAACATCTTCGTCGAGCGCTTCCACTGCGGCGAGAACGGCAAGCGCGTTTGACACCCAATGCTCCCCACGCTGGGAGATCGTAAAGGTTAGCTCTCGCTCGAGCAGCGCGGCACTGATCAGGCTTCCGCTTCCTTCAGCGTTGACCGCATGAACCGCGTGGACGTCGGCATCGCCGTTGCCGAAGGTGATGATCCGGTCGGCGCGCCGCCGCGCGGCTTTCACCAGCCGGTCCCGGTGCGGTGTGTCATTCGGGATGATCGCCACTCCTTCCGGCTCCAGCCCTTCGAATATCTCCGCCTTTGCGTCCGCGATCGCTTGCTCGGAACCGAGATTCTCGATGTGCGCCGGGGCGATAGCGGTGATGATGGCGAGATGCGGTCGCACCTGCGCCGTCAGCGCGCGGATCTCGCCGGCATTGTTCATGCCCATCTCGAAAATGCCGAACTCGGTCCCGCGCGGCATTCGGGCGAGGCTCAGCGGAACGCCGGTGTGATTGTTGTAGCTCTTTACCGAACGGTGGACCTTGCCCGGCCGGTTCCGGTCGAGCGCTGCATAGAGCGCTTCCTTGGTGCTCGTTTTGCCGACCGATCCGGTCACGCCGATGATTGTGGCCGCAGTGCGCTCGCGCGACGCACGGCCGAGCGCCTGGAGCGCGGCGAACGTGTCATCGACGAGGACGTGCGGCCCGCTTACGGGCTGCGCGACGATTGCTCCGGCAGCGCCGGCAGCAAATGCGGCATCGACGAACTTGTGCCCGTCATGGACGCTACCGGGCATCGCGACGAAGAGATCGCCCGGCCCAACTTCACGGCTGTCGAAGGTGACGCCGGTCACTTCGAATCTCGCGCTTGCCGTCCCGCCGGTCGCCGCGGCGATTTCGTCGCTCGTCCACAGCGCGCTCAAGCCGCGCACTCCCGCGCGACGAGCGCGTCGTCGAAGGGCAGCACGCGGTCGCCGATGATCTGGCCGGTCTCGTGACCCTTTCCGGCGACGAGGATGATGTCGCCGTCGCGCGCGATGCGGATCGCTTCGGCGATGGCTTCCCGACGGCCCGCCACTTCGGTCGCGCCTTCGGCGCCGGCCATGACGTCGGCGCGTATGCGGGCCGGGTCCTCGCTGCGGGGATTGTCGTCGGTGACGATGACGACGTCGGACAGACGCGTCGCGACCTCGCCCATTTGAGGCCGCTTCCCCTGGTCGCGGTCGCCGCCGGCGCCGAACACGGTGATTAGCCGGGCGCCATGTTCTTTGGCGACGTGCGGCCGAAGCGCGGCGATCGCGGCTTCGAGCGCGTCCGGCGTGTGGGCATAGTCGATATAGACCGGAACGCCGCCGCGGCTGATCACGGCCCGTTCGAGCCTGCCGCGGACGGGCGCGACCCGCTGCATCGCCGAGAAGGTCTCGTCCCACTTACCCCCGGTCGCGACGACGAGACCAGCGGCGGTGAGCACGTTCGACGCCTGGTACGCGCCGATCAGCGGAAGCGCGAGGCGGTAGGACTTGCCGCAATGATCGAGCATCAGCGTCTGCCCAAGCGCGGTCGGCGTCTGCTCAACGAGGCGGATTGCGTCACCCTTGCGGCCCACCGTCATCACCTCGTGCCCGCGGCGCCTTGAGCGCTCGATGACCTCGGCGGATTTCGCATCGTCGGCCCAGATGACCGACGGTTTGCCGGGTTCGAGAAGCTCGTCGAACAGCCGCATCTTGGCTTCGAAATAAGCATCCATCGTCTCGTGGTAATCGAGATGGTCGCGGCTGAAGTTGGTGAAGGCGGCAGCGGCAAGCGGAACGCCTTCGCAGCGGTGCTGATCGAGTCCATGGCTCGACGCCTCGTATGCGACATGCGTCGTCCCGAGCTTCTTTAGCCCCGCCATGTTGTGCAGGAAGGTGACGATGTCGGGCGTCGTCAGGCCTGTCTTCACCTGGTCGTCGGACGTCGTGACCCCCAGCGTCCCGATCGAGGCGGAACGGTGGCCGCACATGCGCCAGATCTGGCGCGTCATCTCGACAGTCGACGTCTTGCCGTTGGTCCCCGTCACCGCGACGACGGTCTCGGGATACGGCGCATAGAACTTGGCGGCGAGATCCGCGAACAAGCGGCGAGGCTCCTCATCCGCAAGGTGCGGCACATTCTCGACGCGCGCTTCGGGCCGCGCGACGACCGCGACCGCGCCATGCTCGACCGCCTCCGGGATGAACTCCTCGCCGTTGAACACGGCGCCCTTGAAGGCGCCGAACACGCTGCCGCGCGCGACCTTGCGGTGGTCGAGGGCAAAGCCGGTGACTTCCGAATCGCTGTCGATGTCGGCGATGTCCCGCAGTCTCACGCCGTTCAGTCCTTCTTCGTGTCTTGCTTTGCGTCCTGAACGTACGGCAGCACCTCGCCCATGTTCGGCTCGCGGTTCATGTCCGGGGCAACGCCGAGCATCGGAGCGATGCGGCTGACGGTGCGACTGACGACAGGTGCGACGTTCCAGCCGGCAGTCGTGAAACCATAGGTTTCCGGCGTCGCCTTTGGTTCGTCGAGCATCACGACGATCACATAGCGCGGGTCGTCCATCGGGAACACACCGGCGAAGCTCGTGAGATTAATCGACTTGCTATAGTGGCCGCCGATTACCTTCTGGGCGGTGCCCGTCTTGCCGCCAACCCGATAACCCGGAGCGTCCGCCTTCTTGCCGGTGCCCCTCATGACCACAAGGCGCAGCAGTGAGCGCATGCGGTAGCTGGTGTCGGCGGTGAACACGCGGCGACCGGCGGAGAGCGGATGGCCGGGTCCGATCTTCAGGATCGTCGGCGGATGATAGATGCCGCCGTCGAACAAGGTCGCATAGCCCATCGCCAGCTGTAGCGGGGCAACGGCGATGCCCTGGCCGAACCCAATGTTCATGGTTTCGAACGGGCCCCAGCGAACGCCGGGGGTCAGCGGGCGGCCTTTCTCCTTGAGCTCGATCTCCGGCTTGTCGAGGAAGCCCATCTTCTTGAGCCACGCCTTCTGACGCTCGGTCCCGAGCTTGTCCGCGATCTGGGCCATGCCGATGTTCGAGCTTTCCATCATGATCTCGGCGACGGAGCACATGCGGCCGAACGGATGGGTGTCATGAACCAGGTGACCGTAGGCGGGCAGCACCTCAGGGCAATTGAACATCTGGCCGGGCCCCGAGACGGTGCCCGAGTCCATCGCCATCGCCAGCGTGAACGGCTTGAACGTCGAACCGAGCTCGAACACGCCCTGGGTCGCCCGATTGAACAATTGGTCGGGAGTGCCCTGACCCGGCGCGTTGGGGTTGAAGGTCGGCATCGAGGTCATCGCCAGCACTTCGCCGGTGTGGACGTCCATCACCACGCCCGCAGCGCCGATCGCCGAGAAATGCTGCATCGCTTCGCCGAGCTCCGCCTCGAGCGCCTGCTGCACCTTGCTCGAGATGGAGAGGACCAGCGGCTTGCCGCGCGTCCGCGGGTCGGACAGATAGGTTTCGAACGCCCGCTCCGCGCCGGCAGCGCCCTTGCCGTCGATATTCGTGAAACCGAGCACATGCGCCGCGAGCGTCGTTTGCGGATACAGCCGGTCCGGCTCCCGTTCGAGCGCGATGCCGGGCTCGCCGAGTGCATTCACCGCCTCGACGAGGTCGGGTGAAGCGCGGCGCCGCAGATAGAAGAACGGCTTGTTGGAACGAAGCAGGGCGAAATATTGCGCGGCGCTGTGTTCTGGCATCAGCTGCGCAAGCTTCTGCGCGAGCGCGAGCTTGTCGCCGATCACCTTCGCCGGATGGATGGCGATCGTCCAGGCATCGATGGTGCGCGCCAGCGGCTGTCCGTCGCGGTCGAGGATGTCGCCGCGCTCGGGAATGAGCGCGGTCAGCTCTTCCTTGCGCCCGGCATGGTCACCGAAGGCGGCGAGATAGAGGATCCGCAGCGCAATTAGCGCCACGACGCCTGCATAGACGAGCATGCCGAACATCAGGCGCTGGTGCATGACGGCGAGCATCTGCCGCCGCTGACCGACGAGTCGGAGCCGCTCGGGCCGGGGCGCGACGAGAGCAGGCTGCGGAGCGTTCATCGGCCGGTAGGTGCGTCCTTGGTCTTGCCTGAATGCTTTGCCGGAAGCGGCGCGAGCGGATCGACCTTTGCAATCTGCACCCGCTTTGTCACCGGCTTCGCGGACGCAAGCGCCGGCTTATCCACGGATTTCTTTGGCGCGGGCTTGGCCGTCGCGGCGACGTGGACCGGCTTGGTCAAAGTCGCCTTCGCCGGCTGGGATTTGGCGGCCGCGAGGCCCGGCTTATCCGTGGACTTGGTAGGAGCCGGCTTCGCCGCCGTAACCGGCTTGTCCATGGACTTGGGTGCGGCCGGCCGGGGCGTGGCAACGACCGCATTTGCCGGGACCTCGCGCGTCTCGGTCTTCAGGCTTGCCTGATGGAGCAAGGCATTGCTTGGCGGCGCGGGGGTCGCGCCCGAATCATCCGTGAGCTGATCGCCGATCTGCGGCTTCTGCGGCGCTGGCGCGGAAGCGAGCACCACGGGCGCATGGAAGTCGGCCGGCTTCTCTTCCTGGCTCAGCTTGGCGAGCTCGAAGCTGCTCTGGACGAACTGGGTCGCTGCCGGCGCCGAAAGCTCGAACGCGCCCGCATTCCACCGCTCGAGCTGCGACAGGCGTCCGCGCGTGCCGATTTCGGTCTGCAGAAGGCGAAGGTCGGTCTGCGTCGAAACGATCTTGGCTTCGACATCCTCGAGCGACGCGCGCTCGGACGCGACCCTGAGCGAGACGAGATAGCAGCCGAGCGCCGCGCCGGCGCAGCTTGCGACCATGAACAGCGAGCCAAAGCTTCTGGTGCTCATTGCAGGCGTTCCTTGCGAGCGGGGGAGGAGGTGCGGACTGCGCTGCGCAGGCGCGCCGACCGCGCGCGGGGATTCGCCGCCAGCTCGCGCTCCGTCGGGGAAACCGGCTTGGCGACCCGCTCGAACGTCGGTTCGGTCGGATCGACAAGCGCAGGACGGTGGCGCGAGCCGGCGGGCGATCCTCCGCTGCGTTCGCGGAAGAAGCGCTTCACGATGCGGTCCTCGAGGCTATGGAAGGTGACGACGGCCAAACGCCCGCCGGGGCGCAGGGAGCGTTCGGCCGCCGCCAACCCCTGTTCGAGCTCATCGAGCTCGGCATTCAAATGGATCCGGATCGCTTGGAACGTGCGCGTCGCCGGATCGCTCTTCTGGCCAGGGCGGAAGCCGGCGGCGCGGCGAACGATCGCCGCAAGCTCGGCGGTGCGCTCGACCGGACGTGCGGCGACGATGGCGCGGGCAATCGCCCGGGCGCGCGGCTCCTCCCCATAGTCGCGCAAGACCCGGGCGATCTCGGCCTCGTCGGCCGAATTCAGGAATTCGGCGGCGGTTACGCCCGACTTCGACATGCGCCTGTCGAGCGGCCCGTCAGCCTGGAATGAAAAGCCGCGCTCGGCGCGGTCGATCTGCATCGAGGAGACGCCGATATCGAGCGCGATGGCATCGACCTGGCCGATACCACGGTCGGCGAGGACCCGATCCATCTGGCTGAAGCGCTCTTCTACCAACGTCAGGCGCGGGTCCGGGACGAGTGACTTGCCGGCTTCGAT
>DATCJM010000238.1:0-2162 GCA_036562805.1 Sphingomicrobium sp. | reverse complement strand
GTGCCCTATCCCCACGAGATCAAGGGACAGGGCATTTATGCATTCGTCACGCTGAACGCAGGGGAGGAAGGAGACGATCGGCTGCGCAAGGAACTGAACCAGACCGTTCGGACCGAAATCGGCGCTCTTGCCGCGCCGGAGAAAATCCAGTTCACGCCGGCGCTTCCAAAGACGCGGTCGGGCAAGATCATGCGGCGTATCCTCCGCAAGATCGCGGAAGGAACGACCGACGGCTTCGGGGATATCTCGACCCTCGCCGATCCGACAATTGTCGACGCCCTGCTCGCGGGGCGGCAATGAAGGCGACCGCCGCAGCATTCGCCTTGGTCGCCGCCGTGCCGGCGCAGGCCGCGTTCAACCCTGTCGACTTTTTCCGTGGCCGGAGCGAGGGTCAGGGAACGCTCAAGGTCATTTTCCGGTCGTCGGAGCAAATTCACACCGAGAATGTCGGCCGCGCGGACAAGGACGGCTCCCTGGTGCTGCAGCAGGTGATCCACGAGCCGGGGAAACCGGCGAGGACGCGCTATTGGCGAATGCGGCAAACGGGCCCCAGCCGGTTCGAGGGCACCTTGACCGACGCCGCGAGCCCGGTCCGTGTCGACGTGACGAAAGATGGTATCCGGATCCGGTACACCGCGCAAAACCACCTGAACTTCGACCAGATGCTGGCGCCGGTGAGCGCGACCGAAGTTCACGACACGATCCGCGTCAGCCGTTTCGGGATCGTCGTGGCCCATTTCGACGAGACGATCCGCAAGCTCGACTGACGCTAGCCCGCGCGCTGCATATAGAGCGCCTGGAACTGGCCAAGCTCGGCTGCCGGAATGTCGGAGACCGCCGCAAACCGCAGTCCATTGCGGCTCCACTCGCGAACTCTGAACCCTTCCTTCTCGAACGAACGATTCGCGGTTTCTTTGTCCGGCCACACGAACAGGTTCACCGTGTGCAGGCGCCGGTGGTAGACGATCGCCGCGACTGTCTTGCCGCCTAGGGAGTCGAGACGGCCGCCCGCGAGCGGAAAACCGACGTCGGCGAGCTCGGGAACGGGCGGCGAAAAATCGATTCGGCCGTTGAACCATGGCTTCACTATATGCTGGTTGGTCGTCTGGACGTCGGTCAGATGCCCGGGCTGTAAAGAGCGGACATGGTCCGAAACGATCTCCTGATCGACGATCGGCTGGGCGCCCGTCGGGAGCAGGATGACCATTGCGAGCGAGGCGGCCAAGGCTCCGCCTACGGCAGGTCCGAGCCAAGCGGGAATGCGGCGTGGCGCAGCGGCAGCAGACAATTCAGGCAATGACGCGATGCGCCGAGTGACCGCTTCCGGGATTTCGTGGCGAACGCCTTCGGCGGAGAGCAGGCTACGAACGGCCTGAAGTCGCTCGAGCTCCTCGCGGCAGCCGTCGCATCGGGCGACATGCGCTTCGATGAGCGCCGTGTTCGCCGCGTCGAGCTCGCCGTCGACGAGCCCGCCGAGCAGCAGTTCCTGGTCAGCGCAGGCGGCCATCTATTTCACGCTCCTCGATTGATCGTCATCGCCCGTTCGGGCGGGAAGCAGCTCGTTGGCGAGCATCGCCCGCCCCCGCGACAGTCGCGACATCACGGTTCCGACCGGCACACCCGTCACTTCCGCGATTTCCGCATAAGAAAGTTCTTCCAGGTCGCGCAGCACGACCGCTTCGCGAAACGGTTCGGGGATCGCCTCCACCGCCGCCCGGACACGCGACGCATCCGTCTTTTGCAACAGCGCTTCTTCGGGGTTTGGCGACGGGTCCGGCGCCCGGCCGACCTGAGCCGCATATTCTTCGCTGAGACTGCTTTCACTGGCGACCAGGGTGACGATTCCGGTCGCCCGCGATTGGGCCGTGCGACAGCAATTCCGCACAATGGTCAGCAGCCACGCACGCGCCGAACCCCCACGGTACTGGGCGAAGGCGCGGAACGCGCGAAGCACGGCATCTTGCACCACGTCGTCGGCGAGAACGGCATCGCGCGTGAGATAGCGGGCGAGATTGTAGGCGGCGTCGAGGTGCGGAAGGATGATCTGGCGGAAGTCGTCCGCGTTGGCGGCGGCGGGCGTAGGCGCGCCCGCCGCCGGCCTGCTGGTCGCAAGGCGGGGCGTGAAGCGGGGAGGTGCTGACGTCTTCACGGGGTCACGACCA
>DATCJM010000236.1:0-5709 GCA_036562805.1 Sphingomicrobium sp. | reverse complement strand
GTCGAAGCGAGAGCGCAGCCGATCCGCTGCGTCGCCGGCCAGATCATTTGCGTATAGTGACCGACGTCGGCCCAGTTGCCCGTGCGGCTCACCGCCGGGAAGATGCCGGCAGCGAACATCCTTTTCTCAGACGCCCAGCCGCCGACCATGGCTTCGACGCTGTAGGCGCCGTGCGTTCCGTACCAGAGGTTTTCGCCGATCCCGTGGCGGCTGCTCCGGTCGGAATGCTGGAAAATGCCGGAAAAGGCCATTTGCTGCGCATAAGCGGCGGCAGCAGTGCCGAGGTCATTATCCCAGGCGAGTGGCGGCACGCCGATGGCCGCGCGCTCGGCATTATGCGCGGCGAGAATGCGCGCGGGGAACTGGCTTGCGACGAGCGGCTGGGCGCATGCACTCGTCACACCCACTGCGCCGCTACAGGCAGCAGCAATTCCGAGAAGCATCCATCGCCTCATGGCTCGTCCCTTCCATCGCGATCCGGCAGGCTGTCGCCTTTATCAGGCGAAGCGATCCCGGTCATCAATTCACGCTAGGCTAAGGCAGTAAAATGGATTAGGGCGATTGCCGCTTTTCACGGAGAAATCGATGTCCAAGTATTTGATCGCGCTGGCGATCGCCGGCGCGATGAGCATGCCGGCTTACGCCCAGACTGTCCCTGCCAACCAGACCGCACCGGCCGCCAACCAGGCGCAGCAGGCGAAGCCGCAAATGGTGAAGAAGCGGATCTGCGAGGACAACGACAATCCTTATTCGAACATCCATCGCACCTGCCGCATCGTCATGGTGCCGGTGACGCCGGCCCCGTCGGGCGGCGCCAACCAGCAGGTGCCGGCGCCGTCGCAGCCGCAACCTCAGCTCTAACACAGCTTAGGAAACGGCGGCGGCTGGTCAGTCGCCGCTGATCCGCGGGTCGATGTCTTCCGGGTGATCGATGATCGGGGCGCCGACGTCGCCCTGCCCGACCGTGCGTCCGGCGATTTCGAGCATGCGCTCGAGCGGGACGCGTGCGCGCTCCATCACTTCAGCGCTGAGCTCGATGCGCGGCTGAAGATCGCGAAGGCTCATGTAGAGCTTCTCGAGCGTGTTCAGCGCCATATACGGGCACATGTTGCAGTTGCAGTTCCCGTCGCCGCCTGGAACGCCGATGAACGTCTTCTCCGGCGCGGCCTTCTCCATCTGGTGGATGATGTGCGGCTCCGTCGCGACGAGGATCGTGTCGGCGTCCGACGTCAAAGCGAAATCGAGGATCGCCTTGGTCGAGCCGACGAGGTCGGCGTGTTCGACGATGTGCGGCGGGCATTCGGGATGCGCCGCTACCGGCGCGCCGGGATGCTCGGCCTTGAGCTTCAGTAGCTCGGTCTCGCTGAAGGCCTGGTGGACGATGCAGATGCCGGGCCACAGCAGCATGTCGCGCCCCGTCTTGCGCGCGAGATAGCCGCCGAGATGCCGGTCGGGGCCGAAGATGATTTTCTGTTCGGGCGGGATCTGGTCGAGGATGATCTTTGCGCTGCTGCTCGTGACGATGATGTCGGAGAGCGCTTTAACGGCGGCGGAGCAGTTGATGTAGGTGAGCGCGATGTGATCGGGATGCGCGGCGCGGAATGCCGCGAACTGGTCGGGCGGGCAACTGTCTTCGAGGCTGCAGCCCGCGTCCATGTCAGGCAGGATCACCGTCTTTTCCGGTGACAGGATCTTCGCGGTCTCGGCCATGAAGCGAACGCCGCAAAAAGCGATGACGTCGGCGTCCGTCTCCGCCGCCTTGCGCGACAGATCGAGGCTGTCGCCGACGAAATCCGCGAGGTCCTGGATCTCCGGCTTCTGGTAATAATGGGCGAGGATCACGGCATTGCGCTCGCGCTTTAGGCGTTCGATCTCGCCGAGGAGGTCGAGCCCCTGCAAACTGGTGGTTTGAACCGTCACTTCTGCCCTTCGGCCGCCCGGCGGCGCTCCGCTTCCTTGATCGCATCCTCATATGGGGTCGACGTGTCGATGTAGCTAGGCACGTCGTTGCCGTCGGTGGGGAAGCGCGCGACGACCTTCACGTCCTTGAAGCCGGCGGCGACGAGCGGCATCGCGAAGCTGCGCTCGACAGCCGCGCGCGCCGATTGCCGGGCAAGCTGCATCGGAACGGCGGCCGTCGCCTGTTTGCGCAGGTCGGCAACGGCGCGGGCGCGGTTGTTCTGGTCGAGCTGCTGGTTGGTATCCGTCAGCGCGGAGAGCACGCCGCCGCCACCATATTCCTTGACCGCGTTGATATCGATGTCGGGCCCCGCAACGTCGATCTCGGGCAGGCGCACCGTCAGCGTTCTGCTGGAGCCGTCCCAGCTGACGTCCTTCGGCTGGAGGCTCGACATATCGAGCTCGTAGCGGACGTCGCCGGGGAGGATCAAAGTGCGCTCGGCATTCACAAGGCCGCCGAGCCGCTGCACCTGGCTCGTCACGACGGAAACGTAGCGCGCGGCGAAGACGGTCAGCCGGTTCTCGGCACGCATCGACTGGAGGCTCGCGGTCGCGATGGTTTCCGGATTGGCACCGCCGAAGATGCGGTCGACGATGCCGGTCGACACTCCGACAAGGACGCCGAGAACCAGCGCGATTCCGACCATCGCGAGTACCAGCGCTTTGTTCAGGCGGCGATCCATGCGTCTCCCTGCTGTTCAACGAGCGCGCGCCGCTCAAGGTCCAGCAAGTGGGCGAGCACCGACCCGCCAGCCGCGGTCACCAGCCGCGGATCGAGACCGGGGTAAGCGTTGGCGACGATCTCCGGGATCGGGCGCGCTTTCTCTCGCACCAGCGACAATATTTGCTTCTCCCGCTGCATGCGGTGGCCGACGAGGTGGCGGACATATTGCTGCGGATTGGTCACCGCCGGCCCGTGCGCCGGATAATAAATGCGGTCGTCGCGCTGCCTCAGCTTGTCGAGGCTCGTCATGTACGCCGCCATGTCGCCATCGGGGGGCACGACCACCGTCGTCGACCAGCCCATCACATGGTCGCCGGTGAAAAGCGCGTCGCCATAAGCGAAGCAGAGATGGTTGGACGTATGGCCCGGCGTTGCGACGGCGGTGATCGGCTTTCCGTCAACCTCGATCGCCTCGCCGTCGCCGAGGATGTCTTCGGGTGCATAATCGCCGTCGAACGACGCGTCGGCGCGCGGCCCGACCGTCTCGAGCGCAAGCGTGGCACAGCCGACGATCGGCGCTCCGGTGCGCTCGGAGAGCGGGCGCGCGGCAGGGCTATGGTCGCGATGGGTGTGCGTGCACATGATCGCGACGATCGGGCGTCCGCCGATCGCTCGTTCGATTGCATCGAGATGCTCGGGAAGATCGGGCCCGGGATCGATGATTGCGACCTCGCGCTCACCCGCGACGTAAGTCTGCGTCCCGTAATAAGTGAAGGCCGACGGGTTGTGCGCGAGAAGGCGGCCAACGCCGGCTTCGACTTGTTCCAGCTGCGCATAAGGTGCGTCCACGAACGCCGCTTTGCCACGAGCGGCGGCGTCTTGGCTAGCAAGTGAGGTTGAACGGCCCTTCGCTGGCGACTTCCTGGCCCGACCGGAGGACCTTGAGCTCGAAGCGGCCGCCGACCGCATGGCGGCACACGTCACCCGGCACGGCGAGGCGCATGGCCCTGCCCTTCTTGAGTTGCGCGAGCGCGACATCGGCCTTTGGATTGCCATCGCGGACGAAGCTGAGGCTCGTGCCGGCAGGGATGTCCTCGCCGGCGTGAACGGTAATCATCGTGTCGCGGGTGAAGCCGGTGCACGGCCCATTGGTCTGGACCGAATCCTCGCAGGTGAAGCTGATCTTCAGCGGCGGCATCAGCGGGAGGACCGCGTCGGCGGCGCCGGCAAGAACGCGGGGAGCCGGCGGCGGTGCCGTCGGAAGTGGCGGAAGCGCCGCATATTCGTCGCGCGGCGCAACCGGCACAGTCTGGCGCGGAGGCGGCAGAGCGGCGGACGCCGCGGGCTTGGGTTGCGACAGGCCGGGAAGGGGCGCGAGCTCGTCGATCACCGAATTCTTCGCCGTCGACCGGCCCGGTAGCAGCGGCAGCGGCTTTTGCAGGCGGTCGATCTCGGCACTGAGCGCGGCGACGATCTGGTCGCGGATCGGCGCTTCCATGTCCTTGTTCGCATTGACCTTGTTGACCGCGTCCTTGAGCGTATCGATCCACTGCGCGTCGGTCTGGCCATCCTTGCCGCACAGGGTGACCTTCGACTGTTTCGGCTGGCCGTCGACGACCTCGTGAACCACGGTCTCGAACTTGTGGGCGTCGCAATTCTGGATGATCCGCTTCGCCTGCTCGGTCGCCTTATCGGGCGCGGGCGCGTCCTTCGTGGCGCTTGGCGGTGCGGCAGCCGCGACCGCGACGCCCGATGCCAAAGCCAGCGCTGCAATGATGATCCGCCCCGTCACGCCCGTTCCTTTCCCAGTGAACGGGTGAATGCCCCTTGAACCGGTCAGGCCGCAAGTGCCGCGGCGGCGGGGATCTCTCGTTGCTGCAGCGCGCGGCGCGCGAAGGCCGCCGGATAGACGCGGCCAAACAGGGCTTCCATGCTGCTGTCCCAGCTGAACTGGAGAGCATGGGCGCGGGCGTGCTCCGCCATCGCCGCACGATCGCCGTTCCACACCGCGAGGATGTTCGCCGCCATGGCTGCCGCATCGCCGACCGGCCCGAGCCTGCCGACGGAGTCCGTCACCCGGTCGATCATCGCCCCGGCAGCGACGCCGACGACAGGAAGGCCGGACGCCTGCGCTTCGACGATTGAAACGCCGAATGTCTCGTCGGCCATGCCGGAGACATAGATATCGGCGCTCGCCAGCCACCGCGCGAGTTCGGGGCGGCTGGTCATGTAGCCCGGCATGATGATGCGGTCGTCGCGGAGGGCCGCAATCTCCGCCTTGAGCGGCCCCTCCCCGATCAGGACCAGCTTCGCGCCGAGCGACTTCGGCAGGCGGCGGAATGCGTCGGCGACGAGGTCGGGCTTCTTCTCGCCGTCGAGCCGGCCGACATAGACAAGCAGCGGTTCACCATCGGCGACGCCGAGCTTTTCGCGAAGGCGCGGATCACGCCGCGAGGGCCCGAACTCGCCGACCTCGACCCCAAGCGGCACCACGTCGACGCTGTCGATGCCGAGCGAGCGGAGCTTGCCCGCACCTCCATTCTCGCTGAGCGCGAACATCGCGTCGAAGCGGCGGTAGAGAAGCCCGCAATAGCCGTAGCAGACGCGCGCAAGCACGCTCGCCACCGGCTTCGTGAGCACCTTCGACAGCGGCCGCTCGACGTAAACGGTCGGAAAGTCCGTCATGTAAGCGGCGACCAGGGTCGTATGCGGATGACGCGCGCGATGCGCGATTGCCGCCCAGGGAAGGTTATAAGCGTCCTGGCATTCGATGAGATCGGGGCGATAATGGTCGAGCGCCGCCCGCACGGCGCGATTGCGCAGCATCAGCCGATAGTGCGGGCTTCCCGGGACCCTCGGCGAGCGAATCGTCACGGTGATCGACCGCTCCTCCGCGATGACTTCGTCGCGCTCGCCGGGGACGATCATCAAATGGCTGTGGGGCGTCGCTTCGAGGATGTGGCGGCGTTTGTGGAGCAGATAGGTCCGAACGCCGCCGCCGACGTCCGACCAGCTCTGGGTCAGGTCGCAGAACAGTTTCGCGCCCACGGGGCGGCCAGGTTGAGGGTTGTAGAAGTTCACTTCGG
>DATCJM010000217.1:0-2387 GCA_036562805.1 Sphingomicrobium sp. | reverse complement strand
CCGCAGGGATGCGCGCGGCGATTATATTGCCGTAGCGGCGGGTGAACCCCTTTGGGGCGACTGCGCCGCGTTTCTTCGGAAGCGGAAGAACCGCAGCGATCCGCGCCGCTTCCGTCGCGCTCATCGCGCTTGCATCATGCCCGAAGTAGCGCTCAGACCCGGCGTTCACGCCGTAAGTGCCAATGCCCGTCTCGGCGAGGTTGAGATAGACCTCCATGATCCGACGCTTGCCCCACAGATGCTCGATCAGGAACGTGAACCAGGCTTCGGCGCCCTTGCGGACGTAGCCGCCGCCGTTCCACAGGAAGGCGTTCTTCGCGGTCTGCTGGCTGATCGTCGAGCCGCCGCGGATGCGTCCGCCCGAAGCATTGCGTTTCATTGCGTCTTCAATGGCTTCGAAGTCGAAACCGTGATGGGTACAGAACTTGCTGTCCTCAGCAGCGATCGAGGCGCGCACCATGTCGCGGTCGATCTGGCCGATCGGCATCCAGTCCTTGTGGGCGCCGCGGCCCGCGACGATGTCGCCGATCATGTTGAAGGTGATCGGCGGGTTCACGAAACGATAGGCGAAGACCCACAGAACCGAGATCAGGACGAGGGCAATGATCAGCTTGACGATCCAGCCGATGATGCGCCCGAGGAGCGGCCGCTGCCGGCGCCGCTTGTATTGTGGGATCGTCGATTTGCGCCGTCTTGCCATGATCGACTGCTAGCGGCGCTGACAAAGACCGTCGAGAGCCCCACATTCGGGCAGCATGCGTGACCTCGACGACGTCTTTGCCCGGCTCGGCACGTCCGCGTTCCGACGCCGATTTCGCCTCGGCGAAAAGGAGCGTGACTACCTCGCCAATCGCGGCATGCCGACGGTGCTCGACCATGCACGCGACTTCATCGCCAGGCGGCTCGCGCCAGCGGAGCCGGCCAGCGACGGCCGCCAGACACCGATGCGCGGTCACCCGGTTTTCATCGCCCAACATGCGACGGGGACCTGCTGCCGGTCGTGCCTTCAGAAATGGCACGGAATCGCCGCGGGCCGGCCGCTCAGCGCCGCCGAGCAGGACCATGCGGTGGCGGCGATCGGAAGGTGGCTCGAGCAACAGGGGAGCTGAGCCGCTCGCCTTGCCGCAGTGCAGCAGCGCATTTACATGCGCTTCATGACATCGACGAACGACATCCGCCGCTCATTCCTCGACTTTTTCGAGAGGAACGGTCACGCGCGGGTCGGGTCGGCACCGCTGGTTCCGCACAACGATCCGACGCTTATGTTCGTCAACGCGGGCATGGTGCCGTTCAAGAACGTGTTCACCGGCCTCGAAACGCGACCGTACAGCCAGGCGACGAGCTCTCAGAAATGCGTGCGGGCAGGCGGCAAGCACAACGACCTCGACAATGTCGGCTACACCGCCCGCCACCACACCTTCTTCGAAATGCTCGGCAATTTCTCGTTCGGCGATTATTTCAAGGATCGCGCGATCGAGCTCGCGTGGAACCTGATCACGAAGGAGTGGGGGCTCAGCCCGGATCGCCTGACCGCGACCGTCTATCACACCGACGACGAAGCCTTCGACCTGTGGAAGAAAATCTCGGGCCTGCCCGAAAGCCGCATCATCCGCATTCCGACGAAGGACAATTTCTGGGCGATGGGCGACGATGGCCCCTGCGGCCCATGCTCGGAAATCTTCTACGATCACGGCGATCACATCCCCGGCGGCCCTCCGGGCAGCCCCGACGAGGACGGCGACCGCTTCGTCGAGATCTGGAACCTCGTCTTCATGCAGTATGAGCAAACGGCAGGCGAAATCGTCTCCGAGCTGCCGAAGAAGAGCATCGATACCGGCATGGGGCTCGAGCGCGTCGCCGCGGTGCTTCAGGGCGTGCACGACAATTACGAGATCGACCTGTTCCGCGCGCTGATCGAGGCAAGCGAGGCGCTGACCGGCAACAATGGGGCCGACACCGCTGCGAGCCACCGGATCATTGCCGATCACCTGCGCGCGTCCGGCTTCCTCATCGCCGACGGCGTGCTGCCGGCAAACGAGGGCAGGGGGTATGTCCTTCGCCGGATCATGCGCCGCGCGATGCGGCACGCTTACCTGCTCGGCTCGAGCGAGCCGCTGATGTACCGGCTCGTTCCTGCACTGGTCGCCGAGATGGGCGCCGCTTATCCCGAGCTCGTCCGCGCCCAGCCGCTGATCGAGGCCACGCTGCAGCAGGAGGAATTGCGTTTCCGCCAGACGCTGTCGACAGGGCTCAAGCTGCTCGACGAAGCGACATCGGAGATCGGCGAGGGCGGCACGCTGCCCGGCGAAGTCGCGTTCAAGCTTTACGACACCTACGGCTTCCCGCTCGACCTCACCGAGCAGGCGCTGATCGAGAAGGGGCTGAAG
>DATCJM010000203.1:0-6529 GCA_036562805.1 Sphingomicrobium sp. | reverse complement strand
GGGACGTGGATCCCGGGGGACCTTTCGTATCGGGCAATTCCGGGACTTTCGAACGAGATGGTCGAGCGCCTCTCCCGGGCGCGGCCGGAAACACTCGACCAGGCGTCGCGGGTTCCAGGCGTTACGCCAGCGGCGCTTTCCGCTCTCTACGTGGCAGTCAGCCGCCGCGCCGCCGCATGATGCACCGACTGGAGGAGGCCGCCGGTCGCCCTGTTTCACGTGAAACATTCGGGAAGCTGCAGGCGTTCGTCGCCCTCTTGCGCGAAGCCAATGAAGGCCAGAATCTCGTTTCGGCTGCGACCTTGAGCGCCGTTTGGGACCGCCATATTGTCGATTCCGCCCAGCTCGTGAAATACGAAAGTGCCGGCGCGGCCTCGTGGCTCGATATCGGCTCCGGCGCTGGCCTTCCGGGAATTGTCATTGCGTGCCTGGTCGAGGGACCCGTCACTTTGGTCGAGCCGCGGCGGCTTCGCGCGGAATTCCTCCACAAGGTCAGCGAATCACTTGAGCTGAAAGCAAATATCCTCTGCGCCAAGGCCGAAAGGGTCACGGGTTCGTTCGAGATGATTACGGCGCGCGCCGTGGCCCGACTGACGAAGCTCCTCGAGATATCCGCACATCTGTCCACAGGAAAAACCGTTTGGGCGCTTCCGAAGGGCCGCAGCGCCCTCGCGGAACTGGTCGAAGCCAAAAGCGCGTGGCAAGGTGAGTTCCGTGTGGAGCCGAGTGTCACGAGCGACGACAGCTTCGTCGTCGTCGCGACCAAGGTGAGGGCAAGGACATGATCCGCATCGCGGTGGCCAACCAAAAGGGGGGCGTGGGCAAGACCACGACCTGCATCAATCTCGCAACGGCGCTCGCCGCGATCGGATGGCGCGTGTTGATGGTCGATCTCGACCCGCAGGGGAACGCGTCGACCGGCGTCGGCGTGTCCGCGTCGCAGCGCAAGCTGTCGACTTATGACGTCCTCATCGGCCGTGCGACGCCGGTCGAAGCCGCGGTTGCGACTCGGGTGCCGCGGCTCGACCTGTTGCCGGCGACCGTCGATCTGTCCGGCGCCGAAGTGGAGATGGTGAGCCTGAGCGATCGCGCGCATCGCCTCGATCGGGCACTTGAATCGTCGCCTCGGGGACGGTGGGACATCTGTTTGATCGACTGTCCCCCCTCGCTCGGGCTGCTGACCGTGAACGCGCTTGTGGCGGCACGGCATTTGCTCGTTCCGCTTCAGTGCGAATTCTTTGCTTTAGAAGGACTTAGCCAGCTTTTGCAGACTGTCGAGCGGATCCGGACGGCGTTCAATTCGCAGCTTTCCATCCTCGGCGTGGCGCTGACGATGTTCGACCGCCGCAACAACCTCTGCCAGGCCGTCGCCGAAGACGTCCGCGCGTGTCTCGGGTCGACGGTGTTCGAAACCGTCGTTCCGCGCAACGTCCGGCTGTCGGAAGCGCCGAGCCACGGGCTTCCGGCGCTTATCTACGACCTGCGCTGCCCGGGGTCGGAAGCCTATGTTCGCCTGGCCCGCGAATTGATCGGCCGACTTCCCCAGCTGGCGGAAGCCGCGTGAGCGCGGAGCGTCCGGCCAAGGGCCTCGGCATGGGTCTCGAGGCCCTTCTGGGCGAGGCGGCGCGGGCGCCGGGGCCCGAAGGCCAGCAGGAGGCGCGGGGCGGCGTGCGCGAGATCGAGATCTCGCGGATCCGCCGGAACCCCAACCAGCCGCGAATGCACTTCGACCAGGCGGCGCTCGACGAGCTTGCCGGATCGATCGGCGAACGCGGGGTGCTCCAGCCGATCCTGCTCAGGGCGGACGGCGACGGCTACATGATCGTCGCCGGCGAGCGGCGTTGGCGCGCCGCCCAGCGCGCGCAGCTGCACACCATCCCGGCGATCGTCCGCGACATCGACGAATCGACCGTCGCCGAGCTGGCGCTGATCGAGAATATCCAGCGCCAGGACCTCAACCCGCTCGAAGAGGCCGAGGGCTATCGCCAGTTGATCAAGCGGCATGGGCACACGCAGGAGGGCCTGTCGCAACTGGTCCACAAATCGCGCAGCCATGTCGCGAACCTGTTGCGACTCCTGGATCTGCCCGATTTCGTGCGCCACGCGCTATTGCAAGGCGATATCAGCATGGGCCACGCGCGCGCTGTCGCGACCGCGCCCGATCCGGAGGGCCTGACGCGCGAAATTATCCGCAAAGGCCTGTCCGTCCGCCAGACGGAAGATCAAGCGCGCCGCCAAAAGAGCCCGCGCAGCGGGCCAACAGCAGCTCCCAGCGGGCAAAGCGGGCCGAAGGCCGTCGATGCCGATCTCCAGGCGCTCGAGCGGCAACTGGGCGACATGCTAGGGCTGAAGGTCGAGGTCGTGCATAAGGCGCAGGGCGGATCGGTCACGCTCCATTATTCGAGCCTCGACCAGCTCGACATGATCTGCCAGCGCCTTTCCGGAGAGCCGATCTAGCTTAGCGGCCGCCGGCGCGCGCCTTGCGCGCAATCGCCATCAATTCCTGGCCGAGCGCCTCGCGCTCGGGGGCTTCGCCGAACAACAGCTCGCGCTCGAGCTGGCCAGCGCGCTCGGCGATCCTTCCAAGCTCCTCCGTCGTCCACGTCTTGAGCATTCGCCCGACCGCGTCTTTGTCCTTCCAGAACAGGGATTTGCCGAGCGACGTCATGACGGCGTCAACGCGCTCGCCGCGCTCGACGCGGGCCCGCGCAGGCGCCAGGAACTGCAACCGCCGCTGGAGCGCCCGAATCGCGGGTATCGCTTCCGTCCCGCCAGCGGGCAAGCGCGCAACGGCATCGGCAAGCGCGCCCGTCTCTCCCTGGAGCGCGAGGTCCGCTAGCCCGAGGGAATTGCTCTCCCCGTTATCGGCGCCGACGGCATCGATCGCATCATGGTCGAGCTCGCGCGGCGAATGAGGCGAAGCACCGACATAAAGTGCCAGCTTCTCCAGCTCCTGCGCGACGATCGCCTGGTCGTTGCTGCAGTCGTCGGCGAGCCGCGCCGCAACCGGCGGACTGATCTTCAGTCCGACCCGCCGGCCGAGATCTGCGACCATCCGAGCCGCATCCTCGCCTTCCGGCGCGTAAGCCGTAAAGGCGAGGGCGGCAGCCGAGCCTTCGGCAAGCTTCAGCAGCGCCGAGCTCTTCGGCAGCGCCCCCGCGATCGCCACCACCGCGCTCTCAACCGATTCGGCGTCAAGCAGGACCTCGGCCGCCTCCGCGATCTCATTCCCTGCGGGCTCGACCCAAATCAGTCGCCGGTCTCCGAACAGGCTTAGCGACGCGGCCTCGTCCGCGAGCAGCGCCGGATTGTCTTTGACCGTGTTGGCAGGCACGACGAACTTTGTCGCTCCGAGCCCCTGCAGCAATCGCGCCGCAAGCCCCCGCGACTGCGCTTCGTCGGGCCCGAGGAATAGGTAGAAGCGGATCTTTTCGTCGGGCTGGTCGACCATGCGGCCGATAGACGATTTCTGCCCCTTCATCCGTCAGTGAGTCGTTCGCGCCGCATAGACGGCGAGCCGGGCGACGATCTGGTCGGCGACAATCCCCGACAGATTCTCGAGCGCGGTCTGTTCGGCCGCCACGGTCGCATATTCGCTGCTGACCACATCGATGCTCGCGTCGGATCCAGCCGTGTCGTCGAGGACGACCGAGCCATTGGACAAGTCGACCAGCTGGAAGCGCGCCCGCAACGACCGCCGCTCCTGAGTTGCGGTCTGGTCGGCGCGCAGGCCGTATGAGGTGATATTGTCGTCGAGCGTCACATCGAGCCGATAGCGAGCCGGTCCGGAGCCGCTCTCGCCGATGCGATCGAGCAGCTTGGTGCGGAGGAACCAGCCTTGCTGACCGGGGATAGCCGCAACCTCGACCGAGCGGAGCACGCTCGAGACGGGGCTCGCCGTCCCGCCGCCATAGAGCGAATGGAGCCCACACGCCGAAAGCAGGAAGAGCGCAGAGGCGAGGGCGAAGCGCCGCATCATGCGACGATATTCACCAGCCGGTCCGGAACCACAATGATCTTGCGCGGGGTCGTCCCGGCAAGCTGGCGCCGGACATTTTCCGATGCGAGCGCGAGCGCCTCCGCTTCTGCGCGCTCGAGCCCGCGCGCCGCGGTCACCGTGTCGCGGAGCTTGCCGTTGACCTGGATCGCGAGCGTCACCCGGTCCTCGACCAGCAGAGCAGGATCGAAGGTCGGCCAGGCGGAGTCGGCAATCATTCCCTGCTCGCCCAGCAACGCCCAGCATTCCTCGGCGAGATGGGGCGCCATCGGAGCCGTCAGCACGATCAGCGTCCGGATCGCCTCCGCGCGCGTGACCGACGGGCGGGCCTTCTCGATCGCACTCGTCAATTCGTAGAGTTGAGCGACGGCCTTGTTGAACTGGAGGCCCTCGATTGCTTCGCCGACAGCCGCGACCGTCTGGTGAAGCTTGCGCTCGAGCGCATTGTCGGACCCGTCCGCTGCCGAGGCCGCGTTCGCCAGCTTCCACACTCGCTGGACAAAGCGCGAAGCCCCCTCGATTCCCGCCTCCGACCATTCGAGGTCGCGCTCGGGCGGGCTGTCCGAGAGCATGAACCAGCGGACCGCATCCGCGCCATATTTCGCGAGGATCGGCTCGGGGTCGACGGTGTTGCGCTTCGACTTCGACATCTTCTCGACGCGGCCCGGCGTGACGGGCTCGCCATTCTCGATATGCACCCAATCGTCACCGTTGCGCTTGACCTCGTCGGGACTGAGCCAGCTGCCATCCGCGGCGCGATAGGTGCCGTGGGTGACCATTCCCTGGGTGAACAGCCCCTTGAACGGTTCGGTAACTCCGATGCGGCCGAGGCGCTCGAGCGCGCGCATCCAGAAGCGCGCGTAGAGCAGATGCAGGATCGCATGCTCGACGCCGCCGATATATTGCGCGACGGGCAGCCATTTCTCGGCCTCGGCGCGGTCGAACGGCTTGTCGGCCGGCTGGCTCGCGAAGCGAATGAAGTACCAACTCGAATCGACAAAAGTGTCGAGCGTGTCGGTCTCCCGCGTCGCCGAACCGCCGCAGCTCGGGCAGCGCACGTGCTTCCAGGTCGGGTGCCGGTCGAGCGGGTTGCCCGGAGTCTGGAAGTCGACCTCCTCGGGCAGAACCACCGGGAGCTGACCGCGCGGGACCGCGGACGGACCGCATTTCTCGCAGTGGATGATCGGAATCGGCGTCCCCCAGTAGCGCTGCCGCGACACGCCCCAGTCGCGGAGGCGATATTGGACCGTTCCCCGCCCCCAGCCAGCTTGTTCCGCTCGGCGGATGACCTCGGCGGCCGCCTGATCGGTCGTCAGGCCGTCGAGGAACCGTGAATTGACCGCCACGCCCGGCGCGTTCTCGGCCTCGGACCCGATCGGCTCGGATGCCTGGTCGGCGGCCGCGGCGACCACGCGCCTGACCGACAGGTGATATTGGTTCGCAAATTCAAAATCGCGCTGGTCGTGGCCCGGAACGCCGAACAGCGCACCCGTGCCGTAGTCCATCAGGACGAAATTCGCGATGTAGACTGGAAGGCGCCACTCCGCGTCGAGCGGGTGAACCACCTCAAGCCCCGTGTCGAAGCCCTTCTTCTCGGCCGTCTCGATCTCCGCTGCGCTGGTGCCGCCGGCCTTGCACTCGGCGATGAATCCCGCTGCTTCCTGATCATTCTCGGCAACGGCGAGCGCGATTGGATGATCGGCGGCGACCGCCACAAAGCTCGCGCCGAAAATCGTGTCAGGGCGCGTGGTGAATACCTCGACTCGGTCGATGTTCGCGACTGGGGACGCCAGCCGGAACTGAAATTGCAGCCCCCTGCTCTTGCCGATCCAGTTCTCCTGCATCAGCCGCACCTTGTCCGGCCACTGATCAAGGGTCTCGAGACCCTCGAGCAACTCGTCGGCAAAATCGGTGATCTTCAGGAACCATTGCGACAGCTTGCGCCGCTCGACGGTGGCACCGGACCGCCACCCGCGGCCGTCGATCACCTGCTCATTGGCAAGGACGGTCATGTCGACCGGGTCCCAATTGACCTCGCTCTCCTTGCGATAGACGAGGCCGGCGTCGAACAGGTCGAGGAACAGCGCCTGCTCGTGGCCGTAATAAGCGGGATCGCAGGTCGCGAGCTCGCGGTCCCAATCGAGCGCGAACCCCAACCGTTTCAGCTGCTCGCGCATCGTGGCGATATTAGACCAGGTCCATTCCCCGGGGTGAACCTTGCGTTCCATCGCCGCATTCTCGGCCGGCATTCCGAATGCATCCCAGCCCATCGGGTGAAGCACTTCGTGGCCCTGCATCCGCCGGTAGCGGGCGATGACGTCGCCCATGGTGTAGTTGCGGACGTGGCCCATGTGGATGCGTCCCGAGGGATAGGGGAACATCTCGAGCACGTAGGTCTTGGGCTTGGCGCTCTCGCTGTTCGCTTCGAAACAGCGCGCATCGGCCCATCGCGCCTGCCAGCGGCGATCGGCTTCAGCCGCGTCGAATCGGCTGCTCATCCGGGAAGATTATCCTCGGACGGTGGAACGGCGA